>JAITGJ010000002.1 GCA_031280705.1 Spirochaetaceae bacterium | reverse complement strand
GTCAAATGGGGCCTGAAACCGGCGGGCCGCTGGGCCACGCCCGAAGAAGCGGCGCAAGACCCGCGCCTGTTGGTCCGCCCCCCTGCCCGCGCCGAAGACCTGCCCATGCACGTCTCCACCAGCCGGGGCAGGCACGACCTGCCCTTTACGCTGGCGGACATCGGGATGGAGTTGTACGCCACGGCCTGCTGGCAGACGCCGCGCAATCAGGATGGTCCGTATTGTGGGATTTTGTCAAAGCTGATTGCCTGACAGCCGCGGGCGCTTTTTTGCCGCCGCGGTAAACGGAACGGTCCCGTATTGCGCGGCGCCGCTCTGGACGGCGGCGGCCTGGGTTATTAGAATAATAAATAAGATGTACAGACGATTTTTGCTTGGCGGCCTGTTGTTCTCCCGGCTGTGCCTGGGGGGAATTGCCGCCCAAACCGCGCCGGCGGACGTGAAGGATTTTTCACTTTTTGTATCGGAATTGCGGGCAGAGACCAGAAACAACCTGATTCGCCTTACCTGGCGGGATTCCGCTGTCGCGTGGGGGCCGGTGTATATTTTCCGTTCCACCAGCCCTTTTGGCAGGACGGTTTCCGCCTCCATAACACCGGCGAAAGTTGCCTATGGGATGCAGGTTTATGTTGACGAAATTGACAGCGCCGGAACGTTTTATTACGCTATCGCGGCCAGCTCCATTTCGGGTGAGCCGTATGACGCGGTAACGCCCAACGTCAATACCGTCGCGGTGATCATGCAGCCTCCTTCGGAAGACGCCGCCCTTGCCGGCGGCGCCGGGCCGCTGCCCGAACTGAGCATCTCCGGGCTTTTGGCGCGGACAGAAGGAGAGGGAGTGATTATCACCTACAATCCCGGCGGCATTCCGGAATCGAATCTGAAAAAAACGATTCTGTACCGGAGTTCCCGTCCTGTCCGGCGGTCTCAGGATCTGCTCAACGCGGTGATTGTACAGTCCGGTGTCAGCACGCCTTTTGTTGATTATCCGATTCCGGGGCTTCCCTGGTATTACGCGATTGTTTTGGAAGAAGATATTACCAGCGGCAGCGTAACAATTTATCCGGGACGCAATGCTACCACGGTGGCGGTGGAAATCTCCGGGGAGGGAACTTCCTCCGGCGGCGGGCACGCCATTCGTTCCCTGCCGCTGCCCGAAATCTCGGCGTATAACGCGGCGCCGGAGAGCGATGTTTTTGCGCAGATTCCCAAATCTGAGCCGTTGAGCCGGGAAACACTCAAGGCGCTTGAAGGGGTACAAAAAAAGCCGGCGCCCGCCCAATCGGATAGAAAGCCGCGGGCCTTTGCGCGGGATCTTGGGGACCCCGCCGGCGGTGAAGATTCCGAGCTGATGCGGATTGTACAGAATTCTTTTTCCGGGCAGGACTGGCGTACCGCCCAGGATGAACTGCTCCGTTATCTTGCGCTGCCCCGTTCTCCGGCAACCGAAGCCCGGGCCCGTTTTTACCTTGGACAGACCTGTTACTTTTCGGGCAAATACCGTGAGGCGCTGGTCGAATTTCTTTTTATACAGGCCCGGCATCCGGCCGAAGCCCATATTTGGATAGAAGCAACCCTGGCCGCGCTGATCCGGTAAGGCGGCGCGGGCTTCAATATTTGCGTATCTCCCGCGCCGTGTCCCGTAACGCGCTTCCCGCTATGACGCGGTCCAGATCGGAGCGGAACTCCGGCGTCAGCAAAGAAACCAGTTCCCCGGCCCGGGCAAAAAGCGCTTCATCTTCGATTTGATTAATGAACAGAATTTTTCTGCCCCTCGCGGCGGTGAACAGGCTGCGGGATGCCTGCCCGGCGCCATCGATTGCCGCCGCGAAGTGGGCAAGACCGAGGGGCTCGCCGGGTTTTACCCCTGACAGGGCACAGAACAGCGGGAAGCGGTGGATGATTTTTTCCGAAGCCGGCATGCCCAGCGGCCGGAGGGGGATCATGCCCACTGTTATGCCGGTACAGCGGGGCACAACCGGCTCATGATCGGCCCAGCCCTTCAATGGCAGTGTCTTTGAACCGTCCCCTTCAATCAGGACTAAATCATAGCCGGCGCTTATTTGTTCAAGCTCCGGCAGGGGCAGGGATTCCAGTTTGCCGGTTTTTTCGTTGAATATGCCCGCCAGGGTTATGCCTTCAAGCGGGACTGCCGGCGTACCGCGGCAATAATGATCAAAAAGATGTTCCGCCGGAGCGGGCGGGAACATCTTTGTCGCGGGCGTAACCAGTACGCGCAAAGAACGCCGCGCCAAACGGTTTGCCAACAGCCAGATGAGCGAGGTTTTTCCGCCGGAACCGATAACGGTTATAACCGCCGGCCCGCTGTCCGCGCCGCCAAATACCACATCACCAAACCAGGCGCTTAGCGTTTCCACGGAACCAATTCTCCGTTTGATTCACCGGCGCGGCAATAAACGCCGTCAATGGTTTCACCTAACAGCGTTCCGGCTTCCGCAATATCATCAGCGCTAATCCGCAGGGCAATGCCGCAGGCGGGACCAAGCTGTACCGGCATAGGCATTACCCGCACATCAATGCCGGAATCGAGCAGAGTCCGCTCCCCCATGATCGCGTCACGGGAACCGCGAAAGGTAATAATCAGTTCAGGTATCCCCGATTCGACTGATGTTCCCGGCTGTCCGCGCTCCATTTTTCAGAGGTTGATGAGCCTTCCCGCTTCAGCCAGAGCCGACGCGATGGCGTACATATTGGTCACATTCCCTACCGCGAGTTTTTCCTTCAGTTTATAAAAATCAAGGCAGGTACCGCAGCTTGAGATAATCGTTCCCTTTGATTCCAGAGTCTTGAGATCGGCGATAACATTGGAACCTTCGGTGGTAAGCTTAACCCCGGAATTAAAAAAGAGCAGCGTTTCCGGGGGCGTATCCAGTTCGGTCAGTGAATAAATAAAACCCTTGACAAGAATTGCGCCTAACTCGTCATTGCCCGCTCCCATGGTGTTCCGCCCGGCGGCCACTACCAGCCCTCCTGAAACAGCCGCTCCGCCGCTTCCCGCCGGTGCTTCGGCGGCGGTAATGGCCACCAGTATATTCCCGCCGTTCTGTTTTTCATGCGAACAGGGCAGACCCATCCCCAGAGCCATTTTTTCAAGATTCTGGCGGCTGATGTCATTGTCCACCAGCACCCGCACCTGTTCACCTGCCGCCGCTTTTCGCAGGGCTTTTTTCGCCTCGATCACCGGGATCGGGCAGGGCTTGCCGGTTACGTTAATAATATCCATAACAACCTCCTATAAAAAACCAGCCGGGAAAAGATTCCCGGTATCATAAACCGGATTACTGCAATACAAACCTTCCGTTCGCGGCGCCGCCGCGTACATACACGCCTTCCCCGTTCTCCTTTACGGAATAATCGCCGTAAGGATGGGGCCCCAGGGGCCGGCCCCGCCTTTCCCGTTCTCGTAACAGAGGCTCAAATAGATGCGGTTCCCGCTCTCTCCGGGAAACGCGAACCGGTGGCTCTTCCGCTGGGTCCAGATTGAGTGCGGCAGTTGGTACCCCGCGACCGGCGCTTCACTCAGGCGGAACAGATCCTGCGGCGTGGGCGTTCCGGTGAGGCCGTAGTAAATCCGCACCCCCCGGTACGCCCGCTTGTCCTCCGCGCCCATATCCCCCCGGGCGCGGATGTTCGTAACTTCGATGATCCCGTAGTCCGGGAAGCGCACGTCCCCTTCCGCCTCAAGGCGCGGAGCGGACACCCCGGTTTTGGTGGTGTCGTGCGGGGTCAGCGAGAGGGAGACCAGTTCCGCGTCCGTCAGCGGCGGCTGGAGAAACCAGCGTTTTTTGATAAAACGCATCTTTGCCGTCAGCGCGTCAAAGGCGGTGCGGCATGAGGCGGTAATGACCACCGTGCGCTCGCTTGACTGCGCGGTCTGGAGCACGGTTTCCGCAGCGGCGGCGAGCGCGGCAAGTTCGGTAATCTCCGCCGGCGGCACGTTCCACGCCGCCCCTTTCTGGGCCAGCGCCGTTCCCCAGTTCTTTGCCATGTAGAGCTGGTCCTCCCGTCTTCCGGGCAGCCAATGTTCATAGGCCATACAAACCCTCCTCTTCCAAAATCGATGTATTGTGCAGCGGGGACACTCCCCGCGTGGTAAAAGGCGTGGCGTTTTCAGAAAAACCCGCCCTGTTTCCCCGCGAGAGCGGGTTGTTTCCAGGTGAGAACGGGGCGTTTCTGATTGAG
>JAITGJ010000283.1 GCA_031280705.1 Spirochaetaceae bacterium | reverse complement strand
AAGGCAAATACAAGCGCACCGTATTTTTCGGCTGCCTGATCCGGCATCAGCCTGAGCCGGGATCCGCGGACCTGGGAGAAAACCAATTCAAAAAATGAAAAAATTATGCTTGCGGCGATCAGAACAGCGATAAGCAGTACAACGGGTAAGGGAATTTCCATAATCAGGCTAAACCGGTCTCGTCCTGACGCAGGGGCCGCACGATGTGAATTCCATCCCGTGATGTTTCCAGAATGTTGCTTTTGCCGTCAGGCGCCAGTTCATCAAACACCTGTACCATGGGATACCGTGGATTTTCCGGATTGACATCGGTTACCACGCCTTTTACACCGTTGGAAAGAAGCACATAGAGCCCGATGGGATATATCGAAAGCGAAAATACCAGGGCCTTTATGATCGTATCGTCATATTGCTTTCCCTCGTTCTTCAGCAGATCCAGCATTCCCGAATAGCCGTCTTTCGCGTCACGATGGGGCCGTGAACTGGTAAGCGCCTCGTAGGAACAGGCAACCGCGATAATTTTGGCATACAGGCTTATTTTGTCACCGGTAAGGCGTTGCGGATACCCGGTGCCGTTTTCACGCTCATGGTGTTCCAGTGCGGCAACGCTCACTGTCAGGGGAAAATCAAAACTTTTCAGTATATTAAAACCCAGTACCGGATGGGTAAGCATGGATTTCCGTTCCTGCGGGGTAAGTTCCCGTCCCGACATATAGATACCGGAAGGCAGCGCGCTCATCCCGGCCTCGTGCAACAAGGCGGCAACGCCAAGTTCGATAAGACGGTGCGGAGGAAGCTTGATATATGTGCCGATAATGATTGACACAATGGCCGATTTTACGGCGTGAGACGCAAGGTAGTTTTTCCGTTCGGTATTTTCTTCTTTTATAATAACCTGGAGCAGATGGCGGCGCTGTTCCCATGAAAGATCGCATATCGTCTTTACCCGCTCCGAAATCCGGCGAAAGGAAAGTTCCCTGTTTGTTGCGGTCATCAAAAAAAGCGATTCGGCGTAGCGGAGAAAAGCCGCATAAAACTGCCTTGCTTCTTCAAGACGGGCGTTGTTCTGGCCGGAAAGCGCCGATGCGCTTTCCCCCGGAGAGTCCTCCCGTATTTCGCCGCCGCTTACCACTTCCTTAAAGTTCCATTCCGTAAGCGCCCGCGCCAGTTCCGGAGAAAACGGCATTTCCGGCGCGGTGAGGATAAAACTACCGTCCAGATAGACCGGTTCGGAAAAGAAACAGCCTGGCGTTATGTCTTTAACCTTAAATTGACGCATACCCGTTCTTAGGATAGTATGACTGAAAGAGCCGGATAATACTAGACGGTTGAGACTGTTCCGCCATTCTTGGACAGCCTCACACGCGCGGGAATGTCTCCGGCTTTTGTATGCCGCGGTTTCGGCGGGGAGATTGCGTTGAATTTCAAGCTGATCATTATTCTGTTTAACGGCATTGCCGTTCTGTTTCTGGCCCTTATGGCGCTCCTTCCGTTTGCAATTCTGGGAAAAGAACTGGCCTTGATGTTCTGGCAAAACGTTTGGTTCTTTGCGCCCGTTCTGCTTCTGATTCTGGGCGGAATTGACCTGTACTGCATCCATAACGGCAGGATTTTTATGCTTCTTGAAAAAGAAGACTGGCCCGCCCTGGTACTGGAACTGGAAGACCGCGTGTTCCGTAAAGAACGCTACACTGCCCATTTGGTAAAACTTCTAGCAAACAGCTACTTGGTGCTTTCCGACCCCGGGGCGGTGCACGCTCTGGAAAAAAAACTTGCCACGGTAAAACCCGCTCTGATCAACGCCAACGTCCTGGTGTTCGGCGCGGCCCGCCTGCTTACCGGAAACGCCAAAAGCGCCGTCGAATTTTTCACCGTCAGGTTGCCGGACGCCGTGCAGTCGGCGGGCATCCCTGCCGCCGCCAGGGACTGGCTCTCTTTTTACTGCGGCTTTGCCCTGCTTGTAAACCGCCAGTTCACTCCGGCGGCAGAGCGCTTTTCCGCGCTGGCGCGGGAAAGCGGCGACTGCGTTACCGCCGCTCTTTCGGCATATTTTTTAGATACCAGCGTCAAAAAATTTTTGCCCCTGAATGAATATAGCCAGGCTGCGCGGGACGGAAAAGCGCGAATTACCGGAATGCTTAAAACCCGCGCCGCCTGGAACCGGGAAATCAAACGTATTGAAACCGAGGTTCACGCGGCGGTACTGGTTCATTACCTTTCAAAAACGGCAAACTATCTGTATGCTGCGCCGTAGGCAGCGGAAGTCAGATACTCCCGGCAAAGCCGGGGCTTGAATAGCATTTGTTTTTTCGGCGGCCGGTTCGAGTTATTCTCCGCTACGAGGTCTTCCCGGACATTTCTTCCCGTTTTGCGTGAACCGGTTCCGGCTTTCTAATCCCGCCAGACTAAAGATATTGCTTCTCCCATAAAGCATAAATTCTGCACAGACATTGCTTGCACGAAGTTCCGCCTCTGGGAAACTCTGCCCTGCCCATACCCGCCCGAAACTTTTTCGCAAGCTCGCGGACGCTCTAATGGGCCGTGCATTTCGGTTTCTTATGATAGACCGTCCGGCAAATCCTGTTTTTGAGCGCTTCATCTGCCGGCGTCTTGCCGGGTTTTCGGGTCTTGCCGCACGGAAGCGGGGCAAGACAGCCCTCATTATAGCGTTTTACTATCGTACTGGCGATTGAACGCGCGGCACCCGCCTCGCCGGATATGCCCGTACCGTACGGTGTCCCCGGAACAGTCAAGCGCCGGTGTCAGCCCGGCGTAGTTCGCTGCTTCCCCCGCACTCTCAAACCGGTCACCGTCCCCAATATACGCGATAAATGCCGCCGCCGGCGCGGGGCCTACCCCGGGTATCGATATGATATACGGCGCCGCTTCGCTTCCACTCACTATCTCCGCTATCTTTTCCTTACTGGACCTCCCCGAGAGGCAGGCAGAAAGAAAAGCGGGAAATACAACAGAAGGAGAGGTAAAGACGGGAAAGAAAGGTACTAAGAGGCGCGTGTATACTCAGGAATTTAAAGCGGAATCAGTGGCGCTGGTGGGAAAGCATGAGAAGCCGGTAAGCCGGACAGCGGCAGTACGGGCGGTCAACGCGGCGGCGGGAAGCGGACGCCGCGTTGCCGCGCCTCATCCGGGAGATAGCCGCGCGGCATCACCGCCGGTACGGCAGCCCGGCTCATGGCCGGTACCAACCGCCCCCCCCCCGGGATGGGCTGCTGTCCCATTCCGGGGGGCGTCCGGTATTACGCCTGCTCGTTCCGCGAAACCTTACACGCGCTGTGTCCTACGGCCCGGCCAGAGCATGAGCCGCAAAGGTAATTGCCGGGATAACGCGGCGGCGGAATCGTTTTTTAAGACCTTGAAA
>JAITGJ010000252.1 GCA_031280705.1 Spirochaetaceae bacterium | reverse complement strand
AAAGATGAACACCATAATGAAAAAAAGCATGGTGAAAATGCCGGTGGTGATGAGGTCTTTTGCCCGGAGGCCGTTCCTGACTTTTCGCATGGTTTTATCTCCTTCCATGTTAGTAAAAGTTAATTTTATTATATAAAACTAACTAATGAACGTAATTGTGTCAAGCGGTTTGCCGCGGCCCCCGCGAAGCGCCGCATACAACCGGGACGTTTGGGACTATAATAAGCCATGCTGCTTGATGACGCGATTATCGTGCTCGCGCGCCCCGCCGAGCCGGGCAATATCGGCGCGGTCTGCCGCGCCATGATGAATATGGGCCTTTCCCGCCTGCGTATCGTACCGGACAGGGATATTCCCCTCACGCACGGCGTGGAAGAAACAATCCGCGCCCGGGCCGTCCACGCCGGCGGGGTCTGGAATGCGGCGGAAATTTTTCCCACGCTGGAACAGGCCGTAGCGGACATTCCGCTCGTGATTGGAACTACCCGCCGCACGGGCCGCCGCCGGAAAGCCCATAGCCAGAGCGCCGCCGAAGCCGCCGCGTACCTGAAACGCCATCCGGGACGGGCCGCCATCGTTTTTGGGAATGAGCGGACGGGCCTTGACGATGGAGAACTCAGATGCTGCAACCTCGCCGCCCATATTCCCGCGAACCCCGCGTTCCCGTCGCTTAACCTTTCTCACGCCGTCCAAATCTTTTGCTACGAACTCAGGATGGCCATTTGCGGCGCGGACGGCGCGCGGACCGGACGCCGCCTTGTCCCCCTTGCCCAGGAGGAAACCGCGCTCCTTGTCCGGTCGATACAGGACGCGCTCGGCGGCGCAGGCTTTTACCGGCAGCCCGGACGGGAAGAGCAGGGGCTATTCCTCCGGGATATTTTTGCCCGCGCCGCCCTTACCAAACGGGAGGGAGAATACCTCGCGGGCCTTTTCGCCAAAGCGGTCCGGCTGGAACGGAAACGGAGCGCAGCGGGAGAACCACGGGGGAAAAGTTAAACCGGGAACCGAAGCGGCGGGCCGGGGACGCGGTAACTATTATCCGCCTCTGTTTTGCGTTATACTGAGGGTAACATTCCCGCTGGAGGCATAATCATGGCGCGTTTTATCATATCTCTTACCAAAACCGGTAGAAGAAAACCCGTGGGTTCTTTCCGGGCCGATACCTGCATGGCCGAACGGGAATTCCATATCCGGCGGGATGTACGGGAGGAATACGGCCTCCAAAAAACCCTCTTTTCCCTCCGGGGCAATGTAATCCTCGCTGATTTCCGCGCGGTCCGCGAACTCGCGCGGAAATTCAACGCCAAGGCCCCGCCGGGCGGCTATATTCAGGCGGGACAGCTTAACGCCATGGCCCTCATCGACGAAATACTTCACTATATAACCGCGCTTTACCGGGAAGCGGTACAAAACGACCTGTTCGGCGCGGCCCTTACGCGGATAGAAGACCGGCAGGGGCCGGGAAAAACCGGCCTCCTCCTTGAAAATTTCTGCACGTCATTTCCTCCCCGGGAAGTTTACGGCGGCAAACTCAGCGCGGGGGACTATCTTGCGTCAAGCGAAGACGGGGAAAGCAACCGCTCGTTAAGCCTGGAGGAAATTCTCCACCTCGCCCTGGCAAACCTCAATCCCGCCTTCGGTCCCTTTCTGTTCATGTTTGACGATGACGACCTCCAGCGGCGGACCATATACCATAACGCGGTGGAAGAGATGAAAACCTATTTCGCGGAACTTCCCCCCTTCGGCCCGGACGGGCAAAATTTATGGGACCTTCTCCGCGCCCCCGCGCTGGCCTCCCCCGATTCCCTTACCGGACAGCTCGATTTTATCCGCCGGAAATGGGGCGCGCTCCTCGGCAAATACATGGGCCGCCTCCTTACCGCGATGGACGTTATACGGGAGGAAGAAAAGCCCGTCTTTTTTGGCCCCGGCCCCCAGGAAGCCCTGACATACGGGGGACTGGACGAATACGAGCGGTTCAGCCCCGATCAGGAATGGATGCCGAAAACGGTCCTTTTGGCGAAAAGCACCCTGGTGTGGCTCTATCAGCTTTCGCGGAAATACGGGCGGGAAATCACCCGGCTGGACCGGATCCCCGATGAAGAACTGGACGAAATCGCCCGGCGGGGCTTTACGGGCCTCTGGCTCATCGGGATATGGGAACGGAGCGCCGCCAGCCGCACCATCAAACAGTGGAGCGGTAATCCCGAAGCGGCGGCGAGCGCCTACAGCCTCTCCGATTACGACATCGCGGGAGAACTGGGCGGCTGGGACGCGCTCACCAATTTGCGGGACCGCTGTTTCCGCCGGGGCATCCGGCTCGGCTCGGACATGGTGCCCAACCACACCGGCATCGACAGCAGGTGGATCATCGAGCACCCGGATCGGTTTTTGCAGCTCCCCTACCCGCCGTTTCCGCTGTACCGTTTTACGAGCGGCAACCTCGCCAGCCGCGACGATGTTACGGTTCAAATCGAGGATCATTATTACACCAAAACCGACGCGGCGGTCGTCTTCAAACGCACCGATAACCGCACTGGGGAGGCGCGCTACATTTACCACGGGAATGACGGAACCTCGATGCCGTGGAACGACACCGCCCAGATAGACTTTCTCAACCCCGAAGCGCGGGAGGCGGTGATCCGCACGATTATCGGCGTGTGTAAACAATTTTCCATCGTGCGTTTTGACGCGGCCATGACGCTGGCAAAACGCCATATCCAGCGCCTCTGGTATCCCGAACCGGGGCACGGCGGCGACATCGCGAGCCGCGCGGAACACGCCCTCAGCAACGATGAGTTTAACCGCCGCATCCCCAACGAATTTTGGCGGGAAGTCGTGGACCGCTGCGCCGCCGAAGCGCCGCATACCCTGCTGCTCGCCGAGGCGTTCTGGATGATGGAGGGCTACTTTGTCCGCACGCTGGGCATGCACCGGGTGTACAACTCGGCGTTTATGAATATGCTTAAAAATGAGGACAACGCCAAATACCGGGCCACCATCAAAAATACGCTCGAATACGATCCTGAAATTCTGAAACGCTTCGTCAATTTTATGAATAACCCCGATGAGGAAACCGCCGTAGCCCAGTTCGGAAAAGGCGATAAATACTTTGGGATATGTACGCTCCTCGTAACCATGCCGGGTCTCCCCATGTTCGGGCACGGCCAGATTGAGGGATTTGAAGAAAAGTACGGCATGGAATACCGCCGCGCCTACCGCGATGAGGAAATCGACCGGGGACTGTTGGACCGGCACGAGCGGGAAATTTTTCCCCTCATGAAAAAGCGCTACCTGTTTTCGGGCAGCGCGGATTTCTGCCTTTTCGACCTGTACGGCGATAATGGCGTTAACGAAAATGTATTTGCCTACAGTAACCGTTCGGGCGGCGATACGTCGCTCGTAATCTACAACAATGTTTTTGCCCGCGCGTCGGGCTGGATACGGGAAGGCGCGGCGCATATCCCCCAAAAAGGCGGGGGAACGCGGCGGGATACGCTGGGAGCGGCGCTCCGGCTTTCGGGAGACGACCTTCATTTTACGCTTCTTCGGGAACAGCGGCAGAACCGCTGGTTCATCCGCTCCTCCAAGGACCTCGCCGAGCGGGGGATTTTTGTATCGCTTAACGGGTACGAAGCGCAGGTTTTTCTCGATATTCACGAAGTCGCCGACCGTGTTCCCGGCTCAGCCGAGCTTGTGTGGGCCGCGCGCTGGTCAAAACTGAACGCGGCGCTTGACGGCGCGGGCGCGCCGGACCTGGACTCGGCCCTCCAGGATATTTTTTTGGCGGACCTGTACGCGCCGTTTCTCCAGGCGCTCGGCCGCGCGGATGAGCTTGCCCTCCTTACCGGGAAGAGCGGCGCGGATACGGCGGACGCCGCGGCCTTTGCCGCCTCCCTGACCGGCGCGGCGGAACGGTTCGCGCGGGAAGCGTTCCGTTTTCTTGACGGCGCGGAAGGACGCTATGAACGCTGGCCGGCGGCCGGCGCCAAAAAACGCGCCGTAAAAGGAAGCGCGATAAAAGACGCGTCCGCGGATTTCGCGGTACATATACGGTGCATCCTGACGCTGGGAAAAGGCATCGAAAAAGACCGTTCCCTCGACGCCGCCACAGTCCGGCTTTTCCGCGACCTGGCCGGGGAAATCTCCGCCCGGCCCGGCTACGCCCTGTACGCGCTGGCTGCGGGCCTTTTGGGGACGCTGCGCCGGACGCTGGACATGGACGGTCCGGAGTTTCGTTCACTCATTGAATTCTGGAACCTGGACCGCAAGATGCGGGAAGCGTTTGCCGAAGCCGGTTCATCCGGGGATGAGGCGTGGCGCGCGGCGGAATTTATCAAAGCGGTTCTTGCCCGTTCCGGCGGCGCGGATATAACGGCGGAGTACCTCGCGCTTGAAAATTACGGCGCGGCGGATATTCGCGCGCTGCTTCGCGTCAACGTGTTTGAAGACGTTACCTGGTACAACAAGGAAGCGTTTGAGGAAGCGCTCACCTTGTTCCCGCTTTTTGCCCTTGCGGAGGCGGGAATGGCCATTGCCGCACGCGCGGCCGGAATCACCGCGGCATTCCGCCGGGCGGGCGTCCTGTCCGGCTACCGGCTCGACCAACTGATGGCGTCGCTTGCGCCGGCAAAGCCTCCCGCCAAAACCGGGGGCGCGAAAGCGAACCCCCGCGCGGACACTCCCCGGAAAACCGCCCAGGCGTCCCCGCCGAAAAACGCGCCGGACGGGGCAGTATCTGAACCGGATACCGTTAAAACGGCCGCCAAAACGCGGACGGCGCGCGGCGTGGTAACGAAAAACGCGGTTCCCGTGAAAGCGGACGTGTCCAAAAAAACGGTAAAAACCGCCCTGCCAAAAACACCCGCCGCCGCCGTCAAAAAAAGCGTACGCGGCGCGGCGGCGAAAACAGGGCCCGGCGTCATGGCCGGAAAACCAAAACCTGAACCAAAAACAAGCCGGAAACGCGCGGACGGGGGAAAAACAGTTCCGGTACCGGCCAAAACCAAAACGGCGAAAAATGCCGTCAAGGACGCTCCCCTAAAAAAAGCATCCGCCACAGCCGCCATCAAAAAAAATACGCGCGGCGCGGAGGCTAAACCCCCGGCCCGCGTGAAAAAAGCCGGGCCGGTAAAAAACATCAGGACGGGCGCGGCTATCGCGGCGTCCGCAGCCAAAACGGGAAAAGCAAAACCGGGTGCAAAAGCGGAAAAACCCAAAACCACGGCGGCGAAACCAAAAACGGAGCCAAAGGGCGCGGGCGTGAAAAAGGCGGCGCAGAAGAAACGCGGCGCAAAAAAATGAGTTATCTCTACGAAACCCATCTTCACACCGTTTGGGGAAGTTCCTGTGCCGTAAGCCGCGGGCCGGATTATCTCTCCCTATACCGGGACCAGGGGTATACCGGTATTTTTGTTACCGATCATTTTTACAATGGCAACACCGCCGTGGACCGGGCCCTCCCGTGGGCTGAGTGGGTCGCGGAATTTTGCCGGGGATATGAGGAAACCCGCGAAGCCGGAGACAAAATCGGCCTTGACGTATTTTTCGGCTGGGAAGAAACCTTTGATGGCGATGATTATCTTGTTTACGGGCTTGACCGCGCATGGCTCCTTAAGCACGGCGAGGCGCGGCGCTGGACACGCGCGGAGCAGGCCGAAGCGGTACGCGCCGCCGGGGGATGCGTCGTACAGGCGCACCCTTTCCGCGCCGCGGCGTATATTTCCGCGATTCACCTCTTCCCCGCGCTGGTAGACGCCGTTGAAACGGGAAACCGGGCAAACGCCCCCGCGTGGGACGTCCTCGCCGCGCGGTATGCCCGGCAGTTTGGCCTCCCGGAAACCGCCGGATCGGATATTCACTCCGTTTCCGCCCTCCGATCGACAGAGGCGGCATACGGCGTCTTCCTGCAGGAAAAACTTTCTTCCGCCGCGGACTATGCAAAGATCATTCGTTCAAAAGCGGCTATCGGCCTCCGTACCGCGAAAAACCGGTTTCAGGATGCCGCCGTCCAAATGCCGTGTATCCCGGTGAACATTCACGGCGCGGTTTCCACCCAATACTGATCCGGAAAACGCATGAGCGTTGTTCGATAACCAACGAATTGGCGAACAAATCTATTGAACCTTTTTGGGAAATCCGGCAGTATAAAACAGTGATTGGCATAAAGCCGGTTACTTTATGGACAAACGCTAAACCGTGGATTTTTTCGATAACCTGCCGGCTGTCAAACAAGCCGGGCGCCCGATGCGGGAATGAGGAGGCTTTTATGGATTTTTTCGATGTACTAAAACACAGGAGATCAACTAGAAAATTTTCCGGAGAAGCAATAACGGCGGAACATCTTTCCCGGATACTCCTCGCCGCCAACGGCGCACCCGTGGGCAGCAATATGTATAAAGACATTCATTTAACGGCAGCAGGAAACCGGGAAACACTGAACCGGCTTTCCGAAGCAACGGCAAAACGTTTTGAAAACCGGGCGGAGCTGGAAAAAATTATGGGAGACATGAAACCCGAAACGGTCCCGGCCGCGCATTTCCGCGATCCGTTTTACGGAGCGCCGCTGGTACTATTTATATCCCACAGAAACCAGACGGTCCAGCCCGGCATAGAATTTGCGAACGCCGCCTGTATCGCCTACTCGGTGCATCTTGCCGCAACGGAACTGGGGCTTGGCAGCGTATTTATATGGGGGGCGCTTGAGTCCATGCGCTTAATACCTGAAATGGACAATACCCGGCTGTTACGCCTGCCGGATGATTTTACGCCCCTTCTTGGCGTTGCCATC
>JAITGJ010000242.1 GCA_031280705.1 Spirochaetaceae bacterium | reverse complement strand
CCCGGTCCCGCGCCTTCTTAGGCCATCTCGCCCGGTATATACCACCGGATAGCGGCTCTTTTATCCCCCCGCCACGCGCGTCCCTTCCCCGCCGCCCCGCCCCGTGGCGCGCCCTCCCCCGCTCTTCCGCCGCCATCCGGGCAGCGTTTTTAACGCCGCAAGGCGTTAAAAACGCAAGCCCAAACCGGGCGGCCCGCCGCCCGGTTTGGGCAGCTTGCCGTAAAGCCCGTTCCTCCGCTAGACTGCTTCCCATGAGCGAAACGATGAGCCGGGAGGCGGCGTGGAGCCTCTTTTTACAGTACAACCGGGACCCGTTTCATATACGGCACGCGCTGACCGTGGAAGGCGTCATGAAGTGGTACGCGCGGGAAACGGGCTTTGCGGACGAAGAAGCCTTCTGGGGAAACGTTGGCCTGCTCCACGATATTGATTTTGAAGCGTATCCCGATGAGCACTGCGTGAAAGCGCCCGCATTGCTGCGGTCAGGCGGCGCGCCGGAGGCGCTTATACACGCGGTGGTAAGCCACGGCTACGGCCTCGGCGTGGAAACAAAACCTGAACACCTTATGGAAAAGGTACTGTACGCGGCGGACGAACTTACCGGGCTTATCTGGGCGGCGGCAATCATCCGGCCCTCAAAAAGCGTACAGGACATGGAGGTCAAATCAATCCGGAAAAAGTACAAGGTTCCCGCCTTTGCCGCCGGCTGTTCCCGCGCGGTTATCGAAAAAGGCGCGGATATGCTGGGCTGGAGCCTTGACGCGCTGATGGAAAAAACGCTTCTGGCCATGCGGGCCTCTGAGGCGGAGGTCAATGCGTTTATGGAGACGTATCAAGCGCCTTGAACCGCGCCCTTATCGCCATGTCCGGCGGCGTGGACAGCTCGGTCGCGGCGTATCTCGCGCGGGAAGCGGGCTTTGAATGTATCGGCGTTACGCTGAAACTCTTTGATGACGGCGGCGCGGCGGCGGCTCTCCCGGGGAGGAAAACCTGCTGCGCGCTTACGGATGTCAATGACGCGCGGGACGTGGCCGTTCGTTTGGATATTCCCCACTATGTGCTTAACTTTACGGACGTGTTCCGGGAACAGGTGATGCGCCGATTTGTGGATACCTACCTTCGGGGGGAAACGCCGAATCCCTGCATCGACTGTAACCGGTTTATTAAATTTGACCGGCTGCTTCACCGGGCGGCGGAATTGTTGTGCGATACGGTGGTTACGGGGCACTATGCCCGGGTGGAAAAGCAGGGATCGCGGTATATTCTCCGGAAAGCCAGGGACCCGGCCAAGGATCAAAGTTATGTGCTCTATACGGCGACGCAGAAACAGTTGTCCGTTCTCCGCTTTCCGCTGGGGGATCTGGTAAAGCCCGCCGTGCGCGCCATCGCGGAGCAGCAGGGATTCGGGAATGCCCGCAAGAAGGAAAGTCAGGATATTTGTTTTGTTCCCCAGGGCGATTACGGGGCGTTTATCGAACGGTTTACGGGAACGCCGCTTCGTCCGGGAAATATTGTGGACGGGGCGGGAGCGGTCATCGGGCGGCACCGGGGCGTTGCGCGCTACACTATCGGGCAGCGGCGGGGAACCGGCGTCGCGGTAAACGCGCCGGTTTATGTTACGGAAAAATCGGCATGGGACAATACCATTACGGCGGGGCCGGAGGCCGCGCTCTACCGGACCGCGCTTACGGCGCGGGATATTAATCTGGTGGCCGTTGCGTCGTTTGAAAAGCCGCTGCGGGTAACGGCAAAAACCCGTTATCTCCAGCGGGAAGAAGCGGCGACGGTGGAACAAACCGGGGAGGACAGCTTTACGGTGGTGTTTGACCGTCCCCAGCGGGCCGTTACGCCGGGCCAGGCGGTGGTGTTGTATGTGGGGGACGTGGTTGCCGGCGGCGGAACCATCGCGCGCGCCTTCTGAACGCTCCCACTATCCGCACGGATGCGCATGGCGGGCAGTTGCAATTATGCGCGGAAAGCGGCATGATGAAGAGCCGGAACCAGGACCACGCGGAGCGGCGCCGCCCAACCCCGCCAGGTTCGGAAGGAAGCAACGGTAAGCGGACGCCGTTTGCGCCGTGTTCATCCTGGTTCCGGCTTTTACGGCGCAAAACCGCCTGTTGTAGCGGTATTTTTATCCGGGTATAATCGAACCATGGCGTATGAAGTTACCGCTTCCCGCAGGCGGCCCAAAGTATTTGACGAACTTGCCGGGCAGGAATTTGTCGCGGCGACCCTGCGAAGCTCCCTCGAAACGGGGCGGATCGCGCACGCGTATCTTTTTTCCGGGCCCCGCGGCTGCGGGAAAACAAGCACGGCGCGGATTCTCGCGCGCGCCCTGAACTGCGAACAGGGCCCGGCGGCCGTGCCCTGCGGGGAATGCGCCTGCTGCCGGGAAATCGCGCGGGGATCGAGCCTTGACGTGATCGAAATAGACGGCGCTTCCAATACGTCGGTCAATGATGTGCGGCAAATAAAGGACGAGGTTTTGTTCCCGCCAAACGCGGGCCGTTATAAAATCTATATCATTGACGAAGTTCACATGCTTTCAAACAGCGCCTTTAACGCCCTGCTTAAAACAATTGAAGAGCCGCCGCCGTATATCGTGTTTATCTTTGCCACCACGGAACTTCACAAGGTTCCGGCAACGATTAAAAGCCGCTGCCAGCAGTTCAGTTTCCGGCTGATTCCGCTGGAAACGATCACGGAGATTCTCCGGGCAACCTGCGCGGAAGCCGGTATTGAGGCCGAGAGCGAAGCCCTGTCCTGGATTGCGCGGGAAGCGACGGGAAGCCTCCGGGACGCCTACACGCTGTTCGACCAGGTGGCGTCATTTTCCGGGGGGCATATCCGCTCCGCCCTGATACGGGAAAAACTGGGACTGCCGGGGCTGGAACAACTGAACGCCCTTGCGGACGCCTGCGCGGCAAACGATACGGGCAGGGCGTTTGCCCTGCTGGACGGGATTCTTGACACGGGAGTCGCCCTTGAGCAATTGGTTACGGACCTTGCCGGGTATTACCGGAGTCTTTTGCTGCTTAAAAACGGCGTTACGCGGGAATCGCTTTTGGGCTATGCGCCGGAGCGGTTTTCCCGCGCAAGCCTGGAAAAACTCGACTCGGTCCGCCTGGAGCGGGCGCTCGATCTGCTCCTGTGCCTGTACCGGGATATACGGTACTCGGTTTCGCCCCGGTTTGAGCTTGAGACGGCGGTTTCCAAACTTGCCTGGCTTGACGGCTGGGTGTCGCCGCTTGAATTGCGGGCGTCGGTAAACGGGGCGCGGGAAGCGTTGGGGTTAAAAACACGGGGAGCGGCCGCGCCGCGCCCGGCGGAGGTGTCCGGCGCGGAACGGGAAGCCGTTCCGGCCGCGCCCGGCGGCGCGGCGGAAGACGGGGCGGGACGGGACGAAAGCCTGAGCGAAAAATTCAAGCGCCGGATTGCCGGGCAGGAAGCAACGCCGTCCCCCCTGGGCGAGGCGGGCGGGGAAACGGAACTTTCCCCGGAAGCGGAAATGGTACGCCGGGTATTTAACGGCGCGGTGGTAAAGCGGGACGGAGGAGAAGCGGATGGCGATCAATCCTTTTGATATGCTGAAGAATTGGGGAAAATTACAGGAAGAAATGGCAAAGCTCCAGGGCCGGCTGGGAGAAATCAACGTAACCGGCGCGTCCGGCGGCGGCATGGTGGAAATAGATATGAACGGCAGAATGGAAGTGCTCGCGGTCCGCATTGACGACGAGGCAATGGAGTCAAAAGATATACTGGAAGACCTTGTCGCGGCGGCGATCTCCGGGACCATCGACCGGGCGCGGGAAGCGGTAGCCCGGGAAATGGGCTCACTGGTGGGCGGGCTTGGCCTGTCCGGTACTGAGGGGGGCTTACCCGGATTTCCCGGTCCGGGGTTTCCCGGCTTTAACTTCGGCGCGGGCTCCTCATGAGCGGCCTTAACGCCATAGACCGCCTTACGGCCCTGCTTGCCCGTCTGCCGGGCATCGGCAAAAAAAGCGCCGCGCGCATGGCGTATCATATTCTGGAAAAAGACCGGACGTTCGCCGCGTCGCTTGCCGGTGAGCTTTCAAACCTGCATACGGCGATTCGCCGCTGCTCCGTATGCGGCAACTTTACCGAAGAAGACCCCTGCCCCATCTGCGCCGACACGGGCCGGGACGCCTCCATCATCTGCGTTGTTGAGCGGCCCCAGGATGTCCGG
The DNA here is from genome assembly GCA_031280705.1 of Spirochaetaceae bacterium. Lineage (GTDB taxonomy): Bacteria > Spirochaetota > Spirochaetia > Treponematales > Breznakiellaceae > JAISQV01. Next base: position 5,276 of record JAITGJ010000242.1, on the reverse strand, counting down.
GTAATAGAAGAATCACGGGAATTCCGGGGACTGTTTCATGTTTTGGGCGGGTTGATCGCGCCGCTTGAAGGGGTGTATCCCGGCGATCTCAGCATCGGGAAACTCCTTTCACGCATCCGCGCGGGGGGCGTCGCGGAAGTGATACTCGCCCTTAACCCCACGATGGAAGGCGATTCCACGTCCCTGTATCTGCAAAAACCCCTCAAAGAACTCGGCGTCGGCGTAAGCCGCCTCGCCACGGGGATTCCCGCCGGGGGCGACCTCGAATACTCCGACCGCCTGACTCTTTCCCGCAGTCTCCGGGGCCGGGTCTCCCTGTAGCGCGCCGCGCGGCAAACGGGAAAAAGCCCCCGCCTCAATTAATAACGCGAACCAGTTCCATCTCAAATACAAGAAACGAGTTGGGCGGGATGGTATTGCCCGCACCGCGCTCGCCATAGGCAAGCTCCGGCGGAATAACCACGAGCCGCTTTTCGCCGGGGCGCATGTCCAGCACCGTCTCGTCCCAGCCCGCGATAACCTGCCGCCCGCCGGCGCGAAACCGGAGGGGCCCGCCGTGGGAATCGGAACTGTCAAAAACCTGGCCCGAAACAAACATGCCCCGGTAATTGACCTCCACATTCTGCCCCTGCGCGGGTTTATTGCCGGAACCCTGGCGGGTAATGTTGTAACGAAGCCCGGAAGGAGACTCCACAAGCCCCGGATACTTCGCGTTGATCCGGGCGATATCCCCGTCACGCTGGGCCTGGAGACGGCTTGCCGCCGCGCTTCCCGCTTGCCGGAGCAGGGCGTCAAAGGCCGCCTGATCGGCGCGGAAGGCATTCGCCTCAGGTCCGTTACGGACAATGACGACCCGCTCAATCCGGTCGCCCTGCCGGATCGCGTTCACCACTTCCTGGCCCTGCACAACCCGCCCAAAAACCGAGTGAAGATCATCAAGATGAGGGGTTGCCACATGGGTAATGAAGAACTGGCTGCCATTGGTGCCCGGCCCCGCGTTGGCCATGGAAAGCACGCCCGGCCCGTTATGCCTGAGGCTGGGGTCAAATTCGTCGGGGAAGCGGTAACCCGGCCCGCCGGTACCGTTTCCCTGAGGGTCGCCGCCCTGACTCATAAAATTGGGGACAACCCGGTGAAAGGTAAGGCCGTCGTAAAAACGCCGCCCCTGGGTATTGGTCATCTTGCCTTCCGCGAGGGCGACAAAGTTACACACCGTAAGGGGCGTTTTCTGGTATTCAAGGCGAACCACAATATCGCCGCGATTGGTGGTGATCCGCGCAAAAAGGCCGTTGCCAAGCGCGGCATCGCCGGGGGCCGCCGTCGCGGCGCCGGTCATCAGGGCAAGCAGCGCGCCGCCCCAGCCAAGTCTGTTGATACGCATGAGCCATCGTACCACGGCGGCGTCATTCGCGCAACCGGCGGGCCAGGACGCCTGTGGCCGCTGCGGCGCCGGGCATAAAAAAAGGAGGGCGCACCCTCCTTTTTTCCGCCTTGCGGCGTCATTTTGTGACACACCGCCTTGCGGCGGGGCCTTGTTAACATACCAGCCCATTTTCCGGGTAAACTGTAGACTAAATTTACTATACGGCGTAAGATTTGTCAAGGTAATTCTATCGAAACGTTTTCGCGAACGAATCGATATATTTATGTTGCATATTGGTCTGTTTTCAGGGTAACTGTATTATACTATAAAAATGTGTGGGAGTCTTTATAAAATGTAAGAAATCTATAAATATATCTCGACAATATAGGCTATTATGAATCAACCTCTATCGGCTTTGCGTACATCCAGCCTGACCGGCGATGCGAGGTTCATAAAAAACGCTGGTTTTGGGGCCAGGGGGAGAAGCGCTTATGTGTTGTTTTTCATTCAGGATAGCTCTATCGTTTGGATTGTTCTGGGGCCGGGGGACGAGTACGCGCGCACGCGGCGGAGCGCGTCCGGCGGGCGATGCGGATAGCGGCCGGAACGGGGCCGGGCAGCCGCGTCTGATAGGCGGGGCGGCCGCCCTGGTTCTGGAAGCGGACGGTCAGGATGGCGAAAACCGGGCATCCCGGCGCCATGAGGATGACGCGCTGTAATCCGGCCGGTAAAAAACGCCGGGCGGTTTTTTTACGCCCAAAAAGGCGGCGGAAGGATATAATCTCAGGTTTTCCCGTACCAGTGCGGGGCAACGCTCCACGCCCATGCCGCACGGATGCGCCGACGCTGAAAGTACCGTCCGGGGAAGCTCGACACTACGCCCCTGTTTGGGCTATTATGCGGCGCGGACCCGCGGACATTACGGTCATTTTTCGTCTGCATTGGAAGCGTATTTTTGAGTTGAGGGAGCGTGGTGATATGGACCGGTTTTTTTCGATTAGCGGGCGGGGATCAACCATTCCCCGCGAAATTGTGGCGGGATTCGTAACCTTTGCCTCAATGGTTTACATCCTGGCGGTGCATCCAGGGATTATGACCGCCGCCGGAATGGATTACGGGCGGACGTTTACCTCAACCGCCATTTCCGCGGGCGTGGCCACCATCGTGATGGCCGTTGTAGGGCGGCTGCCCGTCGCCCTGGCGTGCGGACTCGGTCTTAACGCGTATGTTGCCTACACGGTCTGCGGCGTGATGGGGTTCAACTGGCAAACGGCGCTCGCGGCGGTGTTTGTGGAGGGGGCGCTCTTTATCGTCCTTTCCCTTTCGGGGGCGCGGGAAAAAATTATCAACGCCATTCCGGAAGAGCTTCGCCGGGCCGTGGCCGCGGGGATCGGTCTGTTTATCGCCGTCATCGGCCTCCAGAACGGCGGCATCCTCGCCGTGGGCGGCGGAACGCCCATCGCGATTAATCCGGTAACTTCCGGCGCTCCCCTGGTAACGGTGCTCGGCTTCGCGATTCTGCTGGCGCTGTACGTGCTTCGCGTTCCCGGCTCGGTATTTATCGCCGTTATTGCGGCCACGATTATCGGCATCCCGCTTGGAGTAACGGACATTTCGGGGTTTTCGATTGTCGGGCTTCCCCCCGCGCCGTATACGCCGCTCGACATTATCCGGGGGCTCAAGGCCGTATCCCCCCTGGATTTCGCGGTGGTGTTTTCTTCCCTGCTTTTTGTGGACCTGTTCGATACGGTATCCTGCTTTTCCGCCGTTGCCCTGCAAAGCAAACTGCTCGACAAAAACGGGAATATTCTTAACCTGCGCGGGGCGCTCCTCGCCGACGCGATTGGCACCGCCGCCGGGTCGCTTATCGGGGCGACCACGGTAACTTCTTATATTGAGTCTTCCACCGGCATCGCCGTGGGCGGGCGCACCGGGCTGGCCTCCCTCGTTACGGGGATCCTGTTCCTCCTCGCCCTGGTGCTTGCGCCGCTGTTTGCCGTCATCCCCGGCGCGGCCACGGCCCCCGCGCTTATCTTTGTCGGGTACCTCATGCTGGGAACCATCACGGGGACGGACCTCGCGCCGGTGGAAGTGGGCGCGCCGTTTTTCGTAACCATGCTCCTTATTCCCATGAGCTACAGTATTTCCACGGGCCTTGCCTGGGGCTTTGTAACCTGGGCGCTGGTGATGACGCTCCGGGGAAAGGCCAAAGCAATTTCCCCCGTCGCCTGGTTTCTGACGGCCCTGTTCCTGGTCAAAATTATCTGGCTAAAAGCGTAAACAGAAGCGGCCTCCCCCGTCCCGGCGGGAGAACGCGCATAACGCGCCAAAAGATGGTTCGCCAAAAGGCCGTCCCCATACACGGGACGGCCTTTTTTTACGCGCGGCAGGAAGACAAAAGCGCGCGCCGTTTTAAGCCGCGCGGATATCCGGCTGATCGATATATTCAATATCATCGTCATATTGTGATAAATTATGCTTTATTTTGCATATAATTGAAAATAAGGTAGAATCAAGCGTTTTGAATCAAAAAAATGCCTTATTTCGCATGAAAATACTTGACTATTTTAATAAAGTTAGTACTTTATAGATATGCCGGGCGGTTAGCCCGGAGCGGCGCGCGCGGAAAAACCACGAATGCGAGGTAAAAAAATGATTGATCGGCATAACAAGATTCTGGATGTATTGGCAATTTCCCACAAAATCGAGGTTACGGCATTATCCGAAATACTTGAGGTATCCCAGGTAACGGTCCGTAAAGACCTTGATTTGCTTGAGGAATTGGGACTGCTTCGGCGCGAACATGGCTACGCCGTGTTTGGCCCCGGGGACGACGCTTGCCGGCGTATGGCTATCCAATACGATGTCAAGCGGCGTATTGCCCGTTCAGCGGCGGACCTGGTGGAAGACGGCGAAACGGTGATGGTCGAGTCCGGCTCCTGCTGTACCCTTCTGGCCGAACAGCTCGCGTACTCAAAAAAGGATATTACCATTGTTACCAATTCCGCCTACATCGCGGGCCACATCCGCCAGGCAAAGGATATCAGGATCGTACTTTTGGGCGGCGAATACCTGCCCGGCCCGCAGATTACCGCGGGCCCCATAACGAGCCGTGCGGCGGAAGTTTTTTTGCCGGAAAAATTTTTTGTAGGCGCCAACGGCTTCAACGAAAAATACGGGTTCACCGGGCGGGATCACCTGCGGGCGCAAACCGTGCGCGATCTTGCGGAGCAGGCAGGGGAGATCATCGTACTTACCGAGTCAGAAAAGTTTAACCGCAAGGGAGCGGAAAAAACCATTGCGCTTGCCCAGACCGCGCGGCTCATCACCGATGACCGCCTCGGCACAGACCGGGAAGAGGCGCTCCGCACGCACGATACAAAAATCGAAAAAGTACCTTTTTCCGATTCATCAAGCGCGGCTCTCAGGGAACGGCTCCTCGCGCTGACGGGCGGCGGCGCGTCCGCCCCGGCCGGGTTTTCCGGTGAACCCGGCGCGCTCGGGCCGGAACCCCGTCCGGAGCCGTAAGAGCCTGTTCAAATTGGGGATTTTTGCGGTTAATAGACCGCAAAAATCCCGATTTTCGGGCTCTTTTGGAGCCTGCAAGGTAGAATTTTGGCGTTTGCAACGCCAAAATTCCAGATTTTGAACAGGCGCTAAGACAGGACGGGCGGCGGCCCCGCCGTGCCCAAACCGCTGCGCAGTTTGGGCACGGCAAAAAAAGGTGAAGTTTTTTCAGGTTTTCTCTTGTAAGCGGAAAATTTATGAACAATACTTAATCGTATGGAAAAGTCTTTACCGGCTGGCACAGCGGCGGGCCGGCCCCGCCGTTACGGTGTGTATAGTCCCCCCCCCCCCCCGGTGATCCGTTATGTTCCTTAATTAAAAAAAACAGACGATTTTTCCCCGTTTT
>JAITGJ010000231.1 GCA_031280705.1 Spirochaetaceae bacterium | reverse complement strand
TGTCCACAAAGTCGGTTACTTTGCGGACAGACCTTGCATTTTCTTAGCCTTTAGGCTGCGAAAATGCGATTTTCAAGGAAGTCTGTCTATAATGTGTCCACATTATAGACAGACTCTATATAGTGGGGACCCCTAAAAACTGAAGTTTTTAGAGATGCCCTCGTGTCTGTCTATAATAGACTTGTTCGATAGCCCGGTTGGTTTTGAACAAGTCTCCGTAAAATACGCCGCTCTTGTGAACCGCTTATTTTGCGGGGTCATAATCGACAGCCGCCAGAGCGCGGGTATCGATCATGGCCATCATATAAAACGGCTTTTGTGAAACAGGCCCCCAAACGGCGCGCTGCAGTTTTGGGCCGTTCTGATTCTGAAAAAGCCGGGGAGATACAGAATGTCCGGAAAAAAACGGGTTGTGGTAACCGGGATGGGAGTAATTTCTCCTGTCGGGAATTCGGTTGAAGAATTTAAAAATGCGCTCATCGCGGGGAAAAGCGGCATCGGACCCATCACGCTTTTTGATACGGAAGGCTTTGATGTGCGTATCGCGGGGGAAGTAAAAAACTTCAATCCCGCAGACTGGATCGACAAAAAGGACGCCCGCAAAATGGCCCGCTTTACCCAATTTGCCGCGGCCGCCGCAGTCCAGGCACTGTGTCAGGCCGCCCTTGTGGAAAAAACCGGCGGCGGCGCGGAAGGCGGAGAAATTGTTACCGGATGGAAACTTAGATCAAACGCGGAGCGTACCGGCGTGGTGCTGGGCAACGGCATCGGCGGTTTTGAAATTACCACCGAATCGTTCCGCAAACTTTTTGAACAGGGCCCCCGGCGCATGCTTCCCCTCACCATCCCCCTGATGATAGGAAATGAGGCGGCAGGAAATCTGTCAATGATCTTCGGTGCGAAGGGACCGGCCCTTACCCAGGTAACCGCCTGCGCTTCGGGATCAGACGCGCTGGGCCAGGCGCTTGATCTGATCCGCGCGGGCCGCGCCGACGTGATCATCGCCGGCGGCACGGAAGCCTGCATCGGCCCGTTCGGCATCGGCGGTTTTCAGATGCTCAAAGCGCTGTCAACAAAACACAACAGCGAACCGGAAAAAGCGAGCCGCCCCTTTTCCGCGAGCCGGGACGGTTTTGTTCTGGGCGAAGGCGCCGGCATCATGGTACTGGAAAGCGAAGAACACGCCCGCGCGCGCGGCGCGGAAATTCTGGCGGAGTTTGCCGGATACGGCGCAAGCGCCGATGCGTATCACATTACTTCCCCGGACCCGTCAGGCGCGGGCGGCAGCAGGGCGATTTTGCTTGCACTGGAAGACGCGGCGCTCAGACCGGACGATGTTCAGTATTACAATGCCCACGGCACATCCACAGAGCTTAACGACGCCACAGAAACCAAAATGATCAAAATCGCCTTTGGGGATCACGCACAACGCCTTAAAATTTCCAGCACCAAAAGCATGACGGGCCACTGTATCGCGGGCGGCGGCGGCATCGAGGCCATTGCCTGCGTCCTGGCAATACGGGAAGGATTTTTCCCGCCCACCATCAATCTTGAGGATCCCGGCAGTGAATGCGATCTCGATTATGTGCCCAACACGGTACAGTACGGCTCCATTACCGCGGCCGCGTCGGGAAGCCTCGGCTTCGGCGGGCATAACGGCGTCGTGGTGTTCAAAAAGTATGAACCATCCCCGGCGGCGCGGGACGCGGGAACGGAGGAAAAGCAGCCATGACTGAGATAGAAACACTGCTGCCGCACCGGGAGCCTTTTCTGTTTGTGGACGAAGTAATGAATGCGGAACCGGGAAGCATTACCGCCCGCCATGTGTTCACTGAAAATGAATTCTTTTTTCGGGGACATTTCCCCGGCTACCCCGTGGTGCCGGGCGTGATCCTGATAGAAACAATGGCCCAGGCGGGCGGCGCGGGACTCAGAAAAATGGGCGTTTTGAAAGAGGATTGCCTCTTCTTTCTCGGAACCGTGGACAAGGTAAAATTCCGCCGGCAGGTGCGAGCGGGTGAGGAAGTACGCCTGGAAATTGAAAATCTCCGGGTTTCCGCGCGGATGATAAAACAGGCGGGCAAAGCCTTTGTGGGAAGCGAACTTGCCGCCGAAGCGGAATGGATGTGCCTCACCGGCGGCCGTCCCTCCGGCGCGGCGGCTCCATGACGGCGCGGCAAAACCGTCCCGGCCGGCGGCATCATCGCCGGGATCCCGGCACGGGAATTTTTACGTTTTTTAGCAGGAGAGAACAGTGATATTGAAACCAATGGTACGCAGCAATATCTGCCTCAATGCCCATCCAGAGGGATGCGCGAAAATTGTGCGTAATGAAATCGCGCTCGCGGAAAAAACACTGGGCGAAAAAGATGCGGCGGGAATGCCGCGTCTGGTCCTGGTTGTGGGATGCTCCACCGGGTACGGCCTCGCAAGCCGCATCGCGGCGGCTTTTGGCTGCCGCGCCGCGACCGTGGGCGTTTCCCTTGAAAAGGCCGCCACCGCGGGCAAAACCGGAACCCCCGGCTGGTACAACAACCGCGCGTTCGGGACGGAAGCCGCCCGGGCCGGCCTTCCCGCAAAGACCATTGACGGCGACGCTTTTTCTGACGCGGTAAAAGCAGAAACGGCGGCGGCCGTCCGGGAAATTGCGGCGGCGGCAAACATATCCGCAAAAATAGATCTCGTCATTTATTCCCTCGCCTCGCCCGTGCGTACCGATCCGATAGACGGCGTGACATACCGTTCCGTGATTAAACCTATCGGCGGGGCGTATTCGGGCAAAACCGTGGATATGTTTACCGGCGAAATCCGCGAATCAGGCGCGGAACCGGCAACGGACGCGGAAATCAGTGCGACCGTAAAAGTGATGGGCGGCGAAGACTGGGAACGCTGGATGGACGCGCTTGAACAGGAAGGACTGTTGGCGGACGATGCGCGCACCGTGGCCTATACATATATCGGCCCGGAACTTTCCTGGGCCATTTATAAAAACGGCACCATTGGCCGGGCCAAGGAAGACCTGGAACGGGCCGCAAAAGCCATCAACAGTAAATACGCCGCAAACGGGTACGCCGCGCGGCGGGCGTGGGTTTCCGTCAACAAGGCTGTCGTAACCAGGGCAAGCGCAGTAATTCCTGTCATCCCTTTTTATATTTCCGTTCTTTTCCGGGTGATGAAGGAAAAAGGCATCCACGAGGGCTGCATTGAACAGATAATCCGCCTGTACCGGGACCGGCTGTACCGCACGGGCAGCGGCCTGGGCAATACCGATCCGGCGGCGGTGCCTGTTGACGGCGAAGGCAGAATTCGCATTGATGATCTTGAAATGCGGGATGACGTGCAGCGGGAAGTTGAAAAACGCATGAAAGAGGCCACTGCGGAAAATATTTTTTCCATAAGCGATATTGAAGGATTCCGGCATGATTTTCTTGAAGCGCACGGTTTTGATGTTGCCGGGATAGATTACGGCGCGGATATTGATCCCCAGGCGGTTTAGGGCGCGTCAAGAAACCGCGCGAGGAGTTGTATTTGTGAACGAAGATTTTATTATCCGGCTGCTTGACGCTTTCAGCGCGGGCAGCGCGGCGGAACTTGAACTGCGCATGGATTCTTTGAGCCTGGTACTACGGAAGGCGGGAAATGATGCCCCGGGAAAAACTGTCCCGGAATCCGCGGAAACGCCGCGCAGTGATTCTGCCGTTCACCTGGGACTTGCAGGCGGCCCGCGGGAAAAAAGCACGGCGGATACCGAAACCATTACCAGTCCCATCGTGGCGACATTCTATCCCGCCGCCGGACCGGACGCGCCGCCTTTTGTATCGCGGGGAAGCCGCGTCAAAAAGGGGGACACGCTTTGTATTCTCGAAGCGATGAAAATGATGAATCATCTTGAAGCGGAATTCGACTGCGAAATTATTGAAATTCGTGCCGCAAGCGGCGACATGGTTGAATTTGCCCAGGCGCTCTTCGATGTCAAGCGGCTTTAGGGATACGCGCCGGGGGGGAAACAAACCGGGCGGAAGGGGAATACGGCGGCTTCTTGTCGCAAACCGGGGAGAAATTGCGGTACGCATCATTCGTACCTGCCGGGAAATGGGCATAGAAACGGTGGCGGTTTATTCAACCGCGGACCGGAACAGCCTGCCGGTACGGCTTGCCGATCGCGCCGTCTGCATCGGGCCGCCGCCCCCGGCGCTGAGCTATCTTAAGAGCAGTAATCTTGTCATGGCGGCGCTCAGTACCGGCTGCGACGCGGTGCATCCGGGTGTAGGATTTCTGTCGGAAAATGCGGAATTCGCGCGGCTTGTCCGGGATCAGGGGCTGATCTTTATCGGCCCGTCCCCCGAAGTAATGGAACTGCTCGGCGACAAGATACGGGCGCGGGAAACCGCCGCGCGTTTCGGCCTTTCCGTTACGCCCGGCAGCACGGGAGCGGCCGGTTCGGTGGAAGCGGCGGAAGAAGCGGTTCGCGCGCTCGGCTATCCGGTTATTATCAAGGCGGCGGCGGGCGGCGGCGGCAAGGGCATGCGGATTGTAAAAAAAGCGGAAAATCTTGCGGAATATCTCGCTCTTGCCCGCGCCGAAGCCGAAGCCAATTTTGCCTCCGGCACGGTTTTTATCGAAAAATATCTGGAAAATCCCCGCCATGTGGAACTTCAGCTTCTTGCGGATGGAAACGGCCGCGTGGCGATTCTGGGCGAGCGGGACTGTTCGGTGCAGAAAAATCATCAAAAACTTATTGAAGAAAGTCCATCGCCGGGAATCACTGAATCCATGCGAAACAGCATGGCAGATGGAGCAGTAAAACTGTTTCGTGAACTTAAATACTCAGGCGCGGGCACCATTGAATTCCTTGCGGAAGGAGAAAACTGTTATTTTATGGAAGTAAATGCCCGGCTCCAGGTGGAACATCCCGTAAGCGAACTGGTAACGGGCGTGGATATTGTCCAGGAACAGATTCTCTGCTGTGCTGAAGGCCGCATGGAAACCAGCGAAGGCCAGGTTCCCCGTTCCGGCTGGGCCATGGAGTGCCGCATCAACGCGCTTGTGCCGGGAACCGTTACCCGCCTTGAAATCCCTGGCGGGCCTGGCGTACGCTTTGACAGCTTTCTCTACGCGGGCTGTACGGTTCCTCCCCACTACGACTCGATGGCGGCAAAATTGATTGTCCACGGCACAGACCGTCAGCACGCGCTTTTGCGCATGACCCGCGCGCTTGACGAGCTTGTTATTGAGGGGATAAAAACAAACATACCGCGCCAGAAACGGATCATTGAACACAAAATATTCCGTTCCGGCAATTTTGGCAATAGTTTTTATGAAACCATTTCTGGAGAAATTGAACATGGCCTTGACTGATAACAGTGATGCTGCCGTCTGCCCGTCCTGCGGCGCACGGCACGGAAACGAAGAGATCGCGGCGGCACTCAAAACCTGCCCGTCCTGCGCCCATCATTACCGCATGGAGCCGGAGGAACGGCTTAACTATCTGCCCGATCCGGGAAGTTTTGCCGAATTTTCGGCGAATTTGCGCTCCCTTAATCCCATTGATCTTTCCGGCTATGAAGAAAAACTGTCTGAGGCAGAAGCGCGCGCACGCATGAAAGACGCCGTTATTACCGGCACCTGCACCATCGGCGGGAAGCCCGTCATTCTGGGCCTTATGTCCTTTAATTTTATGGGCGGGTCAATGGGATCCGTGGTAGGGGAAAAAGTATGCCGCGCGCTGCTCAGGGGCGCGGAGGAAAAACTGCCGGTTATCATCTATACTACCTCAGGCGGCGCGCGAATGCAGGAAGGAATTTTTTCACTGCTGCAAATGGCAAAAACCTCAAGCGCCGCGGCGGAACTGGACCGCGCGGGTGTTCCGTTTTTTATTGTGCTCTGCGATCCGACTACCGGCGGCGTTACCGCTTCTTTTGCCATGCTTGCGGACATTACGCTCGCGGAACCCGGCGCGCTCATCGGCTTTGCCGGGCCGCGGGTAATTGAAGGTACCATACGCCAAACCCTGCCGGAAGGCTTTCAGCGTGCGGAATTTCAGCAGGAAAAGGGATTTGTGGACATTATCGCCCGGCGCGGAGAACAGAAGCGCATACTTTCTACGCTTATCGATCTGCACCGCGCACCGGAATGTTTGCGGGAAGGAGCGGGAACCGGAGCATGAACAACACGGATCTTGCACAAAAAATACGGGAACTGCGGGAACTTATCGAAGAATCGGGAATAAACGCGGCGGAAGAACTGTCAAAAATAGAAGAAAAAGTCCGTTCCGCCTCCCGGACGGAAGCCGCCTGGAAGCAGGTAGAGCTTGCCCGTCACCCGGACCGTCCCTATTCCATGGATTACATTGAACGGATTTTTGACGATTTTATTGAACTCCACGGGGATCGTTTTTTTGGCGACGATCCCGCCATGGTAGGCGGTATCGGTTTTCTCGCGGGGCGGCCCGTAACGATCCTTGCCAACCAAAAGGGCCGGACACTGAAGGAAAATGTGCGCCGCAATCACGGTATGGCAAATCCCGAAGGCTACCGTAAGGCGCTGCGCCTTGCACGGGAAGCGGAAAAATTTCACCGGCCCATTATCACCTTTATTGATACCGCCGGGGCCTATCCGGGCCTCGGCGCGGAGGAACGGGGAATCGGGGAAGCAATCGCGCGCAACCTTATGCACCTGAGCCAGCTAAGAACGCCAATTGTGTGCATCATTATTGGTGAGGGCGGATCGGGCGGCGCGCTGGGACTCTGCGCCGGAGACAAAATCTACATGCTGGAGAACGCCATTTATTCAGTGATCAGCCCGGAAGGAGGCGCGTCGCTTTTGCTCCGCGATGCCGCCCGCGCACGGGAAGCTGCGGCGATGCTGCGGATCACGAGCCGGGACCTTCTGGAATTCCGGGTAGTAAACGGCATCATTCCCGAGCCGGAAGGCGGAGCGCACACTGATGTTGACGGCATGGCCCGTATCATAAAAGAACTTTTGATGCGGGAAATTGACGATCTTTCCCGCCGCAATCCCTCGGTGCTGGTGCGTTACCGAAACCAGAAAATCCGCAAAGTGGGCCACTGGAACGAGACAGAACAGTAGACTTGTTCAATAACCCGGTTGGTTATTGAAC
>JAITGJ010000197.1 GCA_031280705.1 Spirochaetaceae bacterium | reverse complement strand
GCCGTTCCGCCTCCGCGACCAGGGCGCGGTAAATTTCATCGCCCTTGTTGGATTCGCAGGCCGTCCCGCCGCAGGTAAGGATGTAATGATTATACGCCATACCGTTTCCTCCTTAGGCCATGATGTCGGCGGCGGGCTTGTCCAGGATGTGATTATCCAGCAGCGCCTTGCCGATGATGTGTTTTTTGACGATTTCTTTCGCGACAGAAGCGTCAACCTTTCCGTACAGAACCGCCGGCATGCCGGGAACGATCACTTCCACGGTGGGCTCGGAACTGCACAACCCCATACAGCCGGTTTGGCGGACCACTACGCTGTCAACCAGCCTTTCCTCATCCAGGGCGTTGATGAAGGCGTCCACGGTGGCCTTTGCCCCCGCGGCGATACCACAGGTACCCATCCCCACAATCACCTGAATCTCTTTTCCCTCAGCGTCGCGCTTTCGCAGATCGTTTTTCTTTGCGTCACGAAGGCTCCGAAGCTGTTCCAGGCTCATTTTAGCCATACTTACCCTCCTCTCACTAACTGGCGGGCGGCCACGCCGCCCGGTTCCCATTATCATGCGCCGGAAAGGTCCGCGTCCCTTGACGCGCCTTCCGGACTATTCGTTCCCGTCTTCTTCCATCGCCCGGAGGTACTTTCCCAAAAGGGCGAGGGAAGCCGCGCTTTCCAGTTCCCCCAGGGCGCCCTGAAGTTCTGTTTTGCGGACCTCGTAATCCAGATTCCCCGCTTCCCTTGTCCGGCGGATGACGATCTCCGCCGGGCCGGAAAACAGCAGAACGCTCCTTAACAGGGACGGTACGTCTCCTACCGGGGGCGTATCAATGCCGCGGAGGTCAAACCAGGCGCTGACAACGGTTCCCGCGCCCCGGCGCGATTCGATGGCGGAGCCGCCCCCGGACTGTTCCGCCATCTGGATCAAAAACGGTATTCCAAGCCCCACCCTGCGGCGGGGGTGTTTGATACCGTCGGTTACGAACGGGTCTTTGGCCCGCTCCAGTTCCCCGGCCGTCATGCCCCGGCCATTGTCCCGTACCGTAAACCGGAATTCCCCGGCGGTCTCCCGGATATCAAGCTCTACCAGTGCGGCCCCGGCTTCCGCGCTGTTTTGGGTGATGTCGGCGGTCAGGTCGCACAGGGTGTAATGGCCCATGCCCGTCCCCGCGCGCGGCAGGGAAAATGCCCCGCGGCAGCGCCCCCCGGCAACGCCTCCCGTCCGTATCCGCTCCGGCAGCGCCCGCTCCGTCCGCGCACGGGATGCCGCCCCCGCGTCACGCCAGCGCGCGGTACCGGGCGAAAATTTCCGGGAGCTGGGTCTTCGTTACCTTCCCGAAGGTGTCTCCGCCCACGGTAATAACCGGCGCAAGCCCGCAGCAGCCCACACAGCGCACGGGGTCCACGGAGAAAACGCCGTCTTCCGTTACGCCGCCTTCTTCCACATTGAGGAGCTTCCGCGCCTCTTCCATCAGGTCCCCGCCGCCCTTGAGATAGCAGGCGGTACCGAGGCAGATGGAAACCTTGAACTTGCCGGGCTTTGTCGTCTTGAAAAAATGATAGAACGTAATGACCCCGTAAATCCGCGCGAGGGGTATACCCGTAAGCCGGGCAAGCTCTTCCGCCGCCTGCCGGGAAATATACCCGTAAGTCTCCTGGGTCTTGTGAAGGATCATTATCAGGCTTCCCTGTTTGTCCTTCCACTCATTGATAAAAGAAAGAAGTTCCGCGGGAAAATCAATTGCCGCTGTTTCTTCCTTCCGCGCGCTCGTCGCTGTTGCCATGAATTACCCCCACTAAAAAAAAATAAGATTCTCCAAAAACGCCCGTACCATGCCCATAAACGCGGGCCGCGCGGAAAACTCTCCGCCGGACGCTCCGGATAACCCTCACGTATTCAAAAGGTTATAACATGGATTGCGCCGGGAACGCAAGTATTTTTATATAAGATATAATTTTATAGATAAAAGATTAATCATAACGGAAAGATGCCGGGCGCGTACCGGACATGTCCAAAAAAAAACGGCGGCCGCGCCGGAAAAGCGCGCCGCCGTTTATGTTCGTGCTGCCGCTAGAACGAGAAACCCACGCCCACGCGCGCGTAGGGAACAACGTCCGTGCGCCCGCCCACAACCACGTCGAGGCCCAGCACAACCGGAATGACAAACCCGCCGGGCTTGCCCACGTCAATTTTCCAGCCCATACTGGGCGCTACCAGCAGGCCCTGTACCCGGAGCGCGTCGTTTATCGCGTCCGGCCTCACCAGCCCCAAGGTGAGAATGAGCAAAACAAATTCCGCCGTCGAGCCCAAAAGACCCACGGTGTTGCCGTACCCGAGGCCGAGATCGAGAAAGAATGTTTTTCCCCAGGGATACCACCGGCCCCGGATCGCGGCGGTATAGGAATCGCCCACGAAAAAGACGTTGCTGTACGACACATCCGCCAGCACCGAAAAATTCCTGGTAAGGGAGCGCTCATAGCTTGCTTCAACGCCAATGAGTCCCACGGTAACGGCGGCCGTATTTTTCGCCCGGGACGCCTCCACCGGGGGCGCCTCCTCCGCAAACACGCCGCCCGTGGACAACGCGGCGATCATCATCACAAAAAACAGTTTTTTTGCCATGTTTTTACTCCTTAACCGGCAAGGTAAATAATGCGGAAGATCCCGAACGGCTTCCGCGGGCGCGCCGCGCCGGGACGGCAGGCGGTCCGGACAACGCGTTATAATCCAGTCTAGGGCGTTTTTTCCGGTTCTGTCAAAATTTTTACGCAAAATACTTCATCAATTAGTGTCTGTCCACAAAGTCGGTTACTTTGCGGACAGACCTTGCATTTTCTTAGCCTTTAGGCTGCGAAAATGCGATTTTTAAGGAAGTCTGTCTATAATGTGTCCACATTATAGACAGACTCTAATTACGATAAAAACACATTGCTCTGAAAAACCGCGCCGTTCCCCCCTGAACCGCTTCGGCCCTAGACATGCCCGGCGGTTTTCATTATTATCCTTCCGTTAAGCACAAAGTCCGCCGCGCAGTTTCAGTTTTGCCGCGGACACGGTTTGTGTTTGAAGGAGGAAGAGAGATGAAAGGACATGGAAAAAGGACCGCGGTAACGGCCGCCGTGATGGGTCTTGCCGCGGCTCTCGCGTTTGGCGGGTGCGCCAAAAAGGACGGTAACACCGTCTCCCTGGGGGCGATTTTCCCCCTCTCCGGGCAGGTCGCGTATTACGGTACCGAATCGCGGGACGGGATTCTCCTCGCCGTTGACGAAATCAACGCGGGCGGCGGCCTTTTGGGCAAGCAGATCGCCCTTGTTGTTGAGGACGATGAGGGGAACGGCGAAAAATCGGTAAACGCCTTCACCAAGCTGACAACGAAGAACCAGATCACCATCATTTTGGGATCGAGTACTTCCGGGGCCACCAAGGCGATGACCGCGCTGGCCCAGCGGAACAAGGTGCTTTTGATAAGCCCGTCGGCAACCGACACCACGGTTACGGCCGGGGGGGACTTTATTTTCCGCGCCTGCTTTATCGATCCGTTCCAGGGCACGGTCGGGGCGGCCTTTGCCTATGACACACTCGCCGTCCGCCGGGCGGCGATTCTGTACGACGGCGGGGCGGATTACAATACCGGCCTTGCCGAAGCCTTCCGCCGGCAGTTTCAGACGCTGGGCGGGCAGATCGTGGCCGACGAAGCCTACCAGAGCAACGAGGTTGATTTCGCGGCGCTGGCAACCCGTATCCGCGCGGCCGGTCCCGATGTGGTGTACCTGCCCAATTACTATAATGATGTGTCGCTCCAGGCGAGCCAACTCCGCGCGCAGGGAATTACCTGCCCGTTTGTGGGCGGCGACGGCTGGGACGGGCTGGTTGACATTGCTTCCGGAAACGAAGCGCTTAACGGGTTCTGGTCCGCGGGCTTTGCGGCGGACACCACCGATCCCCGGGGCGTGGCCTTTGTCGGGGCGTTCCAGGCGAAGTTCAACCGGAAAGCGTCCCAGTTTGCGGCGCTGGGCTACGATTCCATGATGCTGGTGGCGGACGCGATCCGCGCCGCCGGGACCTTTGACGCCTCCGTGGTAAAAGACGCCCTCGCGCGCATCAGCGGCTCCTATGTTACGGGGAATATCCGCTTTGACGCCAACCGTAACCCGGTCAAGAGCGCCTCGATCCTTGAGATCGTGCGCGAAGACGGCAAACTGGTAAACGTCTACAAAACCACGGTTCACCCCCGGTAAAAGTCTCGCGGAAAAAAACGGCCCGGTTTTCAAAAACCGGGCCCTGGTTCAAGATGGCATGATAGTATTACAGCAGCTTATTAACGGCCTTTCCCTCGGCTCGATTTACGCCCTTATCGCCCTGGGGTATACCATGGTGTACGGCATTGTACGGCTCATCAATTTTGCCCATGGGGATATTTTGATGGTGGGCGCGTACACGGCGTTTTTTGTGCTGGGCGGCGCGGGGCCGTTTCCCCTGGGCATGGTGATTGCCCTTCCCGTCTCCGCGCTGGTCTGCGCGTTTTTCGGCATCGTGATAGAGCGCCTCGCGTACCGGCCCCTGCGTTCCGCGCCGCGCCTCAATTCGCTTATCACCGCCATCGCGGTAAGCCTGATTCTGGAAAACGGCGCGCGGATTCTGCCTTTTATCGGCCCCAATCCGCGCAAATTTCCCCAGCCGCCGGTGATCAATATCAACCTGGGCGGCGCGCGCGGGGACCTTGTTATTTCGAGTATTCAGATTATTGTCATTGTTCTTTCCGCGGTTCTGATGCTGGCGCTGCACGCGCTGGTAAATCACACCCGGCAGGGAAAAGCGATGCGCGCCGTTTCCTACGATATGCAGGGGGCAAGCCTGATGGGGATTTCCGTTAACCGGACCATATCGTTCACCTTTGCGCTGGGTTCGGTGCTGGCGGCCGCGGGCGGCGTCCTGTACGCGTCCGCATATCCGCAGGTCAGCCCCCTTATGGGCATGATGCCCGGCCTCAAGGCGTTTGTCGCCGCGGTGCTGGGCGGCATCGGCTCCATACCCGGCGCGATGCTCGGCGGCTTTATTCTCGGCATCGCGGAAACCATGACCAAGGGATTTCTTTCGAGCCAGTACAGTGACGCGATTTCGTTCGGCATTCTGATCGTGGTTCTGCTCCTCAAGCCGTCCGGCATACTCGGCAGAAAAGTCAGGGTAAAAGTATGAACGCTTCCGTGGAACAGCGGATGCGCGCGTCGTTTCGCGCGGCAGTAATACTGTCGCTTGCCGGCGCGTTTGCGGTGATTGTTCCCCTGTTCCTGATCCGCTTCCGCATCCTCGATCCCTATACGGCGCGGGTTATCACCATGGGCGGCGTTAACGCGATTATGGCGATGTCCGTCAACATGATCGCCGGCATTACGGGACAGCTTTCCCTGGGGCAGGCGGGATTCCTCGCCGTGGGCGCGTACGCCTGCATTTTTTTCAATTTTGATCTCGGCCTTCCCGTTCCCCTCGCCGTATTGTGCGCCGTTCTGCTCACGACGCTTGCGGGGTTTCTTATCGGTTTTCCGGTACTAAAACTGTCCGGCGATTATCTTGCCATTGTAACGCTTGGGTTTGGCGAAATCATCAGAATTGTTCTTATTAATCTCAAGGCCGTTACCGGCGGACCCAACGGGCGGCAGTTTACCACGGTCTTTGCGCTTTCCGGCGAGGCTGCCTTTGCCGCGGTAACCGTTACGCTCATCGTCATCCTTGCCCTGACGCAGAATTTCCTGCGCTCAAGTTACGGGCGGGCGATCCTGGCCTGCCGGGAAGACGAAATTGCCGCAAACGCGTCGGGCATCAATATTTTCCGCTACAAAATGGCGGGATTTGTGATCGCGTCGTTTATTGCCGGTACGGGCGGCTGCCTGTACGCCCTGGTGGTAGGATTTGTGCGCCCCGATATTGCGCAGTTTATGCGTTCCATTGATTACCTTATTTATGTAGTGCTGGGCGGCATGGGCTCCATGACCGGCGCGATTCTCGCCTCCTATGTGCTTACGGGCCTCCAGGAATTCTTGCGCTTTTTGCAGGATTTCCGCCTGATAATTTATCCGGTAATACTGATACTGGTGATGCTGTTCCGGCCCCGGGGCCTTTTGGGAATGAAAGAATTTTCGTTTGTGGGATTTTTCGAAAAAATCGCGCGGCGCTTCCTTGCGGCAAAAAAGCGCCGGGGCAAAAGCGGCGGCGCGGCTGCCGGCGGCAGGGAGGGGAGCGATGCCTGAAAAGGGAAAACTCCGCCTCAAGGTGTCGGATATTTCAATCGTGTTCGGCGGGCTTCGCGCGGTGAGCGGTTTTTCCTGCGAACTGTACCACGGGGAACTGGTGGGCCTTATCGGTCCCAACGGCGCGGGAAAAACCACGGTGTTCAATATGCTTTCCGGCGTGTACACCCCGACAGCGGGAAGCATCAGTTTCTGGGACCGCCGGGGAACGGCATACGCGGTGGAGAAGAAGAATCCTTCGGCGCTGAACCGCATCGGCATTTCCCGCACTTTTCAGAATATCCGCCTGTTTGGCAGCCTCTCGGTTGAGGACAATGTGCGCATCGCGCTGCACGCGGGCCGCAGGGAAAATCCCCTTGACGTGCTGTTCCGCCTGAAACGTTTTCATGTTGATGAAGAGCACATGGCCTGCCGCGCGGCGGAATTGCTGTCGCTTTTCAAAATGGAGCGCCGGAAGGACGAACTTGCGCGGAACCTTCCCTACGGCGAACAGCGAAAGCTGGAAATCGCGCGCGCCCTGGCGTCAAACCCGTCGCTGCTGCTCCTTGACGAACCGGCCGCGGGAATGAATCCGCAGGAAACGGAAGAATTGATGCGGCTTGTTTCGTTTATCCGGGAAACGTTCAGCCTGACGATTCTGCTTATCGAACATGATATGCGCCTTGTTATGGGTATCTGCGAACGGCTTATCGTACTCGATTACGGCAGAACCATTGCGGAAGGGCTTCCCGGTGACATACGGAAAAATCCTTCGGTTATAAAGGCATACCTCGGCGAGGAGGCGCTGCCCGATGATGCTTAAAGCGGAAAACCTTACCGTTCATTACGGCGCGATCAAGGCGCTGCGGGGTGTCTCTTTCGAGGTTGCCGAAGGGGAAATTATCACGCTGATCGGCTCAAACGGCGCGGGCAAAACCACGGCCCTGCACAGTATTTCCGCTATTATCAAAAAAAACGCGGGCGCCGTGTACTACAACGGCGAAAATATTACCGCCTGGCCGCCCGAAAAAATTGTCGCCGCGTCGCTGGTGCAGGTGCCCGAGGGCCGCCGCATTTTTGCCAACCTGACCGTGCGGGAAAATCTGGAAATGGGCGCCTATACGCGGAGGGATTCCGGCGGCATCAAGCGCGATACGGAAAAAGTATTTGCCATTTTCCCGCGCCTCCGGGAACGGCTCCGCCAGGTGGCGGGAACCCTGTCGGGAGGCGAACAGCAAATGCTTGCCATGGGCCGCGCCCTCATGGCCCGGCCGAAACTGCTCCTCCTCGATGAACCTTCCATGGGGCTTGCGCCGATTCTGGTTGACGAAATTTTTGCCGTTATCAAAAGAATAAACCAGGAAGGCACAACGATACTGCTCGTTGAGCAGAATGCCTACAAGGCCCTTGGCATCGCGTCGCGGGCCTATATACTGGAAACCGGAGATATTGTAAAAACCGGAAATGCCGCGGAACTGCTCCGCGACAGCGCGGTAAAAACAGCCTATCTGGGAGGATAACATGATAATCCGCCGTGTAATGACGAAGAATCCCGTGTGCGCCCGGCCCGGCATGTCGGTAAACGAGGTACGGGAGTGCATGGACCGGGAAAACATCAACCGTATGCCGGTGCTCGACAAAACGGACAGCCTGGTGGGGATCATCACCCGCAAGGACCTCATCAAGGCCGGGCCATCGCCCGCGACCAGCCTTGATATTTATGAAATAAGCTACCTCCTGTCCAAACTCAAGGTAGAAAAAGTAATGGAAAGGAACGTAATTACTGTTGATGAGAATGAGGTGGTGGAAGAGGCCGCCCGCATCATGGCGGACCGGGACATCGGCTGCCTCCCCGTTATGCGCGGCTCTCTCCTCGTGGGCATTATTACCGATACGGACCTGTTTCATGTTTTTGTCGATGCTTTTGGCGCGCGAAAAAGCGGCGTGCGAGTGGCCATAAATGTTATTGAACGCCCCGGAGAGCTCGCCAAAATTGCCGGAGCCATCGCCGAACACGGCGGAAATATCTGTTCCTATGTATCCGCCGCCGGAGACGACGCCCGCCATCACCGCTCCACCATGAAAATTTCCGGCATGACGCTTGCCGCCGTGGAAGCCCTGATCAAATCACTTTCCGAAGTGGAAATAGAAGATATCCGGGAATACCCGCCCCGGGAAAACTGACCGGCAGCGGGCGTCCGGTTGCGGCCGCGCCGGATTTGGGATACAGTAACACATAACGGAGGAAACCATGAGCATAACCAGTTATCTTGAAGCGCAGCCCCTGAACGAACCGGTCCGGTACGCCGCGGGCATGGACGCGGTTCCCATCGCGGGATTTCCCCGGCAGCATCCCTCCGACACGGCAAAGCTTCTTTTGATTCACGATCCGCTTGGCAGCAATCCGCAGGTTATGGAATTCAGGAAAGAAGATGTCAGCCGTGTGGAAGATATTCATGCGGCAATTACCGAAGCGGGGGAGGGCGTGCGCCTCGTAAAGCTTTGGGTGCGCCGGGGCGCAATCGGCGTCCTGATGAAACCCTTTGAAGTAACGGAAAATCTGTCGTTTTGAGGGAAATCCGTCCCCGTTATTTTGATGCCGCGCCGGACACAGGCCGCCTTGTCTGCGGCCTCTGTTTCAGGCGTTGTACCATTCCGCCGGGAAAAGCAGGCGCCTGCGGGGTGCGGTTCAATGCCGGCGGCCGGCCCGCCCTGCCCCGTTACGGGCATATTACCGCCCTTGCGCTCGACCCTGTTGAAAAAAAGCCTCTGTATCACTGGCGGCCCGGCTCCGCGATCCTCTCTCTGGGCTTTGCGGGCTGTAATTTTTTCTGTCCCTTCTGCCAGAACTGGCGCATTTCCCGGGATGCGGACGCGGCGGGCCGCCCTGTTTCGCCGGAAGAATTAATCGCCCGCGCGCAAGAAGCCGGAGTTTCCCAGATCGCCTACACATATTCAGAGCCGCTTATTCATGCCGAATATCTTTTTGACTGCATGACGGCGGCAGGGGAAGCGGGTATGGCAAATGTACTTGTAACCAACGGCTCGGCAAATCCCCGCGCGGCGGAGGAAATTCTTTCCCTTACCAGCGCGGCGAACATCGATCTGAAATGTTTTTCCGAAAAAACATACCGGGAAATTCTGGGCGGTGATTTTGACACGGTAAAAAATTTTATCCGCTGTGCGTGCGGCCTCGGCGTTCATGTGGAGATTACGACGCTTGTGGTGCCGGGCCTTAACGATGCGGAACCGGAACTCGACCGTTTGGCGGATTTTATCGCGGGCCTTGCCGAAAGCGCCGTTCATCCGGGCATGGCCGGGATGGACGATGCGCTACGGAACGATGCGTCATATCCGCCGCCCTGGCATCTTACGGCCTATCACCCGGACTACCGCTGGACCGTTCCGCCGCCAACCGGGAAAAATCTCCACGCAGCCGCATGCCGGGCGCGGCGAAAACTCCCTTTTGTGTACACGGGAAATACCGGCGGCGAAAATACTACCGCCTGCCTCTGCTGCGGCGCGGTCCTTGCCGCACGGCAGGGCTTCCGCGTCAACGCCGGCGGCCTTGTCAAACGCGGCGGCCGCTGGCACTGCGCCGCCTGCGGCGCTCCCGCGCCCTTCCGGGGCTGAAGGTTAACGCGCTTTTTCCCGCCCGCCCATATGCTTGGATTTGACAGGACGGCAATTCCTGCCTGCCGGTGATAGGTATTTTTATGATTTAATAATGCAACAAAATCTTCCCAATATTTATAGAATATTTCAGGATTTATTTCAGTTGCTTTATCCAATATATAATACCCATGATAATAAACCATAATATGAGGATGATGCAATGTTAGTTCTACAATATCACTGCGCATTTTATTTTGTTTGCTAATTCTTTGTTCATTTACTGTTTGCCCTCTCTGGGGGCGCCGCCCCCGCACCCCCGCCGGGGGGCCCAGGCCCCCCGGTCCC
>JAITGJ010000188.1 GCA_031280705.1 Spirochaetaceae bacterium | reverse complement strand
TTTTCTTCCGATAAAGATACGGGATACCGTATAATGATGCAACTGCTATTTTCCCTGCGCTACCAAACTCAAAGCCGGCGTACCAGCCCCGCGCTGTACGAGTCTCTTGAAACGGCTATCACGTCCGCCATCACCGAAAGCGGCGGCACACGGGGACCTGAGCGCCGCGCCATCATCGCCCGCTTTGACGACAGCGCCCTGGGTTTCTGGCTTGATATGCTTACCTTGCTTGAAACCATCCACCGGCGGCTTGAGGAAGCCGCGCCGGAACTGTTCGGCTATATCTGTCTGCTTGCCCCCGGCCTTGAGGATTTCGGGATGGCGTTGAGCTATATGCTGCCCTCAGGCGGGAGCGGTATCTGGTGCGCCTCCCCGGTTCGGCGGGAACTTGAGTTATACGCGGATTTTGAAACCGTGCCGCCCGGCATGGCGCGTTTTCCCGGATGGGGGGATTTTTCCCGGCTCAGGAGTTTCAGGACGCGCGCCGCGCCGCCGGGCATCTCCGCGCCGGAACGGGAACCCGTTTCCTACCCGGAGCGGATTTTGAGCCTTCTCCGGGCAAACGGCGCGCGCAGTATGTTGATCCAGGGGCCCCGTTTTGTCGGAAAACGTAACGGCATCCGCCGTTACTGCCGGGAACTGGGCGGAAAATTTCCGCCGCTTGTGATTACGTTTGGCGCGGGCGGGTGGAGTCTCTGCTGCATTACCGACGCCCTGAGCGCGGAAGTGCGGGACCTGATCGCGGCCTCGTGCGGGAAAGCGGCGGCGGCTGAACTTGAACGCCTTGCCGGAAATGTATTTCGGGAGCGCTTTCAGGAAGAGTACCCCGTATACGCGGTGCGGAATACCCGGCGTTTTTTGGAACTGCTCCTTGCATCCTGGGAAACCTGCGCCGCCGCCGGAGAGCAAAAGGGGAGGGGAGAGCGGCCCATCCTGATCCTCGAAAATCTCAATGGGGCCGATGAAGCCGCGTCCGCCCTGCTCATTTCCACGCTGGGACGGAAGCCGGTCAAGGGACGCTGGCTTGTTTTTGGCGCCTGGCCGGAAGACGCGCGGGGAGAAGCCCCCACCCAACCCGGAAACGAACCTGAAAATAATACCCTCGCCGCATGGCGCAATGTTTTTTCCCGGATGCTTCGCATCACGCTTGAGGACCGGGTAATTCAGCCGCCGCCGCTCGCGTCGCTTGGACGGGACCTTGTGGAGATCGCTTTTGCCCTGTCCCTTTTCCGGCGTTACTATCCGCCCGCGCTTTTCCCCCGGCTCTGGACGGAACTGGGGGTAAACACGCGTATGATTTCCCGCGCGCTTGAAATGCTCACCGGCCCGGGCGTGATCGAATCGGCGGAAGACCCGGAGGTACGTTTTTCGGGAGCGGAACTTGCGGCGGCTCTCCCGGCCGGGCGGCGGGAGTGGATCGAAACACTGGTGCGCGAGCGTATCCTCGCGTGGGTTAAAGACGGAAAGTTTCACCCCTGTTTCCGTCTCCTTGAGGCGGCCCGTTCGCTGGGCGGCATCACCGGCAGTATTGCGCCCGACACCCTCATTCTCGACTGTCTGCGGCGGGACATTATCAATAATACGCGCGAAGGAATTGAGCGGGCCCTCGCCGGTCCCCGCTTTGCGGAAATTACCGGGGAAAAAAGCGCGCCGATCCTCCGCTACCTCTACCGGACCTGCCGGGCGCTCAATTATGGCGATGAGGCGGTCCTCCGCGAAGCGTTTCTGGAGCACGCGCCCGAGGCGGACGCGTTTCCGGTATATCAGGCCCAGATTCAGGCAAACCTCTCCGCGTTTCATTTTGGGTTTCACGACATTGCCGCCGCGGAAGAAATGGTCAAAAAGACGCTGATCCTTTCCCAGAGCCGGCGGGAAAGCGGTCTGCTCCCCCAGGCGTACCGGCTTTTTTCGCTGACGGGCATTGCCCGGCACCGGCTCCAGGACGCGATTGAATATCTGGGGTTTGCGGTGGAAAACTGCGAGCGCAAAGGCAATCATGACGAACTTGCGCTGGCCGCATTCTATGCCGCGGGTACCCATTTTCTGTTCGGCAATATTTCCCGCGCCGAACGTCTCGCCCGGAAAGCCGAGGAAGCGGCGCTGTTCGCGGGCCGTCTTGAGTGGGCCGGGCGTTCCCGCTTTTTTCAGGGCCGCCTCTATTTTGAGACGGGACGCTACCGGGAAGCCCGGACGGTTTTTGAATCGCTTTTTGAAGAAGAATTATTTTCGCCGTCCGGGAACGCCGCGGATACGGCAAACGATACCGGCAGCGCCGCCTCCCGCCGCGCCGTCCTTAACGCGTGGATTTACCGTACCGTGGTGTTTATGGGAAAGCCGGAAGCGCCCGCTCCGGCCGGGCCGTGTGTTGACGGCCGCCTATTTGAAATTGAGGCGGCGTGGCTGGGCGGCAATTATGCAAAGGCAGTCGCGCTGGCCGACCGGCTTTCCGGGGAACTTCCCGGTACGCGCTTCGTTTTTATTGAGCGGCCCGATTGGTGGAGCGGGTTTTCCCAGTGCGAACTGATTCTCTTCCAGCCCCGGGATTTTTTCTCGCGGCTGGCTTCCTGTTACCGCGCCCTTTCCCTCTGCCGTTTGGGCGCAGCCGGTATTTCTGCCGGCGGCGGCAACAGCGGCGGAGACGGCGCCAAAGCCGAGGCGCTTGAAACCATGCGCCGGGTTATACGCGAAGAGGGGCTTCCCCAGACGGACCCCAATGACGCGTTTTACTACTACGTCCGGTACCGCGTACTTGAGGAAACCGGCGCGGTAGAAGTTGATATGAATACCGCCATCAGCATGGCCTTTAAGCGCCTCCAGAGCCGCGCGAGCCGCATCGACGATATCGAAACAAAACGCGCCTGGCTTTCGGGCAATATCTGGAACAGCGATCTGCACCAGGCCGCCCGGAAACACAAGCTGATTTAGGACCCCACCGGAATATGGCCCGTCCCGCAATCGAAAGCCCTTGTCTTACCGGCCTGCCCAGCCCCGTTTTCGCGCGGCACGGAGAAGCCGGTCAAAGGCTTCAGAGAGAACGGACGCGGGGCAGGCGAGATTGACGCGCTCAAAACCCGCGCCGCCCTCCCCGAAGATATACCCCTCGTCAACAAACCATTCGGCCTCGTTTACCATAAATTCTTCAAGCGCTTTTGGCTCAAGGCCCAGGGCGCGAAAATCGAGCCATTGAAGATAGGTGCCTTCAAGCGGGAACACCGTAACCATCGGAAGGTGTTCCGCGAAAAAATCCCGCGTTATCCGGTGATTCGCCGCAAGGTGGCCGAGGAACGCGTCAAGCCAGGGACCGCATTCGGTATAGGCAATTTCGCAGGCTTTAAGGCCGAGTATATTCGGTTCGTGGATTGCGCTGTCCATAAGTTCTTTCCGGAACCGTTCACGGATTTTTTCATTGGGGATAATGATGTTGGAGATCTGCATCCCCGCGATATTGAATGTTTTACTCGGCGCGGTGCAGATGATCGCGTTTTCCCCGGCCGTTTTGGAAAGAGCGGCAAAAACAGTATGCGTATGTCCGGGGAGCAGCAGATCAAAATGAATTTCATCGGAAATGACGGTAACGCCGCTCTGCGCGCATATTTCCGCGGTACGCGCAAGCTCCTCCCGCGTCCAGACCCGGCCCACGGGATTGTGCGGACTGCTGAGGATCAGCGCCCGGTTCCGGCCGTCCCGCGCCTTCGCCTGGAGGTCTTCGTAGTCCATAACATAGCGGCCCCCCTCGATTTTGAGGGGGTTGGAGACCAGGCGGCGGCCGCCCGCCTGTATTGCCATGGAAAACGGATAGTATACCGGCGGCTGGATGATCACCCCGTCTCCCGCCTCCGTTACGGCGCGCACGGCGAGAAAGAGGGCGGGTACCACGCCCGGCGACTGAACCAGCCATTCTGGTTTGACTTCCCAACTGTGGCGGTCTTTCATCCAGCGAAGCACCGCGCCGGTAAACCGCGCGCCGGGGCGGGTATAGCCCAGCACCGCTTCGTCAAGGTATTTCTTGAGTCCTTCCGTTATTTCAGGCGGATTGTAAAGCTCCATGTCCGCGACCGAAAGCGGGATAACCCCCGCGGATACATTTTTCTTTTTCCGGTACATCCCCATCCATTTGGAGGAAGTATTTTCCCCACTCCGGTCAACCCGTTTTTCAAAATCGTACTTCACCGCGCGCCTCACGGTTCACCATAGCAGGGGAGGGCCGTAATGTCGAGTAGGGAACGCCCTCCGGTCCGGCCCGCTGCCGCCGGTGGCGCCGAAAAACGAATGATAACAATTTCTCGCAATAAGTGTCCCAGAGGGATAAATAAGCCGCCTGATAATAAATCATTATCAAAAGACACGATAATAAATTATTATTGAGGCAAAACCCTTGAAAAAGACGGCTTGGTATAATAATTTATTATCATGAACTATGCGGAAAGGCTGATGGAAGACGCCGCCTCCCTGGTGGAGTTTTTTGGCCGGGCCGCCGGGGAAGCGGTGGAAACGGTACTGCTCGATCTCCGGGAAGGGAAGCGCTGCGTTACCGCGATTTATAACGGGCATGTATCCGGGCGTGTTCCGGGCGCGCCGCTTACGGAACGCGCCCTCCGCATGGAAAAAAGCGGCGTTTGGAAAACACGCGGATGCGTCTGCAATTACCGGGGACGTTCCGCCGATGGGAGGCTTCTCCGGTCCTCGGTGTATTTTATCAAGGACGGAGACGTTCTTTTGGGAATGCTCTGCGTCAATGTTGACGCCGCCCGCTTCGTTCGTCTGGGGAAGGAGCTTTTTCGCCTTGGCGGCGTTTATGTGCGCGCGGGCGTTCCGCGGGACCAGGCGGAAAAACAGAACGCCGCGGACCTGTATCAGGACCGCGAGGCAATAATACGGTCGGTATTTACGGAGCTTGCGTTTGACGGGGAAACCGAAATGCCCGATCAGGAGCGGCGGCTTGTTATTATTGAGCGTCTTGTCGAGCGGGGCGTTTTCCTGCTTCGTGGCTCGGTGGCAAGCGTGGCGAAAAAACTGCGCTGTTCCGAAGCGAGCCTGTACCGGTATATCGGGAAGATTCACCGGCGGCGGGACCGGGAGGGAGCGGACGGGTAACGCTCCGCCCCGGGTGTTAAAAGGCGGGGAACCAATCCCCGCCTTTTAACAAGTAAGTCTAAAGGTGAGAAAATGCAAGGTCTGTCCATAAAGCAACCGGCTTTATGGACAGACACCAATTACCGGAGCGCCTCCCGTAACCTTGGCACATTAGCCCGCTGTAATTCCAGAAAGGTAAGCCCCCGGTCAAAATCCCGCTTGGTAATGTTATGACCGGCGTGGAGCAGCAGTTTTTTCGCCCCTGTTTCCCCCGCTATGGCGTCCGCTATTCTTTCGCTGGAAAGTTCAATGTGGAACACCACGGGGATTTTTTCCGCCCGTATCTTGTTGATTAAAAAGGCAAGGGTTGCCGCGCTGCATTCGGTTTCCGTGGAGCAGCCGGGGAAGGCGGCAAAATAGCTTAGTCCATAGGCGTCGGCAAAATACCGGAAGGGGAAACGGTCGCCAAAGACAATGGTTTTCCGCCTCGCGCCGTCCACCACCGCCTGAAACTCCCGGTCCAATGCCTCAAGCTGGGTGATATAGTCTTGCGCGTTTTGCCGGAACAGCGCCGCATTTGCGCCGTCAATTTCGCATAACACACCGGCTATCGCCCGTACACTGCGGATGGCGTTTTTCGGGGAAGTCCAGACATGCTCGTCATAAGCGGTTTCTTCTTCATGGCCATGCGCCGCGAGGGTCGCGGCAATTTCCAGAGCGGAAGCGCCGGAAGCAAAATACATACCCGCCCAGCCGCTGCGTTCCACCAGAGCGGCAAAACCGGTGTTACCATATTTAAAATGAATATGGGCGACGCCTTCATGTTCGTGTTCCTCGTGATGCTCCTCTTCAGTGCCGTCTCCATGATCATTGAACATGATGTACGCGGGAAGGCCGTTTACGGGCGTGTTTATCTGATATTTATACCAGACAGACGGACCATATTCGCTTTCCGTGATTTCATATCCCCGGTAGGTGTACGCGGCGGTACGGTTTCCGATGCCGAGCGTACTTCCGCTGACCGTTAAAGAATCATAATCGGAAGCCCAGCCGGAAAGCAGACTTGCCTTGACCTCCGCCGTTGTTTTTCCTTCTTCCCCGGCGCGGTGCGCTATGTACGAATCAAGAGAACCATTGCGCAGGAGCGGAACGCCCGAAGCCCATGAGCCGGCAAAATCACTCATGGGACGGTTTTTCACCTTCGCGGGATCGAATTCGCCATGACCATGATCGTGTTCATCGTCTTCCATGCCCTCAACGATTTCCTCTTCCACCACGTCAACCGCGTCCATCATGCGGATGATTCTTATCTTCGAGGTGTCCATGGATTCAAGAATCCGGTCAACCCATACATCGGATTCGCCGCCTGTGTAAATAAACAGCGAGCAGTTCTGAATCCTGATAATATCCCGTGGCGTCGGCTCAAAGGAATGGCTTTCCGCCCCGGGCGGCAGCAGCATATGCACGTTTACGTTATCGCCGGCGATCTGCCGGGCAAAATCATAAGCCGGAAAATTGGCCGCAACCACATTCGGCTTTCCATTATTTACCGCCCCGTCTCGTACGCCGCCCGCGAACAGGACGCAGACAGACAGGGACAGCATTATTACCGTGAACAAAAATCGTTTCACTTTATACCTCCAGTATAAAGAATTTCACATTTCCCCGTGAAAATTTTGGATTTGAGGAAATGCTGTTGTCAGATTATGCCTGGGAGGATTGTATCAACAGTTAAATCGTACTTTTAGCAATTCGATGGGTTTTTTCGCAAAAAAGAAGGGCCGCGGTTTTATACAGGAAGCGGCATGCGTCATGAAGCCCGCAAGAAGGAAACACACGCCAAGGCGTCCAAAGGCTTCCATAATCCGCAGGGCAATTTGGATTTCAAGGCAGATATGGCAATTTTCCCCGGCGGGGACATGGCGGCCTTCGGTGTCGATATGCTCATGGTCATACTCCGCAATGACATAAACACCCGCGAAAATAACGGCCGCGGCAAGCCAGACGGTCATTATGACGGTAAAAAAGGCTCTTTTCCCCGGGATATTTGCCATGGAATTATTCTAGCACGGGAGAATGTATTTTGCAATAGGCTTTTTTCTTTTGGGCATCTCTAAAAACTTCAGTTTTTAGAGATGAACCGCTTAAAAATGCGTGTTTCGCAGCCCATAGGGCGAGAAAACGCACGGGAACCTCTGAAAACAACCGGTTTTTAGAGGTTCCCTTTTTTGTTGGGCCCGTGATTTTTGATAAAAATATCGGTAACAGCGCCTGTATCTTTACGGGCGGGTTACCCGCCGTGCGCCCCATTGGCGTCCTGGCACAAAAGATGCAACACCGCGCGGGGCGGGACACGGACCGCAAGGGCGCCGTTTTCGACGCTTCCCGTTCCCGCGCCCAGAATGGTTTTTACCCGGCGGTGTTCTTCCCGATAGAGGCGTATGCCTCCGGCGCGAATTTCGTCATCGCTGTCGTTGTAAAAAGAACAGATCGCCCCGCGTTGTCCCGGATCGGAAAAAACATTACAGTAAAGGCCGCGTCCGGACGGAACCGGGTACAGGGGAATGGGTTTTGCGCCCTGGTAGAGGGAACGGTACCTGAGGTACACCGCCTTGTACTGTTTGATCGCCGTTTTTTGCTCCGCGGAAAAGGGAAGCCGCCGGCCAAAAATGTCCTGCCAGACCACGATGGGCGCTCCCTGAAACATGGCCCGGTTTATCAGTGTTGTTTTATCTTCCATGCGAAGCCAGCGGGAAATAACCGGGGAGATGTGGAGCGGACAGATAAAGCGCAGCAAATCAATTTCCGGCATGGGATCGGCGCGCCAGAATTCGTCCCAGGATGTGGTAATCAGCTCAAGGGGAAGCCCCCGGGAGGGATGCGCCTGGCTGGTAAGCACGAGTCCCTTACGGAGCGCGTTCATTTTTTCGCGCAATACCGGAGGAATGTCGTGCATGGTATCCAGTTGATAGCCGTCCGCGCCGGTATCC
>JAITGJ010000157.1 GCA_031280705.1 Spirochaetaceae bacterium | reverse complement strand
GAGTACGATCTTGGCTGGGCGTTTATCAATACGGAAACCGCCCGGCGGTTTCTTGGTGTGGACGACCGCCTTTCCCTGGGAATAAAACTTTCGAGCCGCTGGAAGGACGCGCGGGTTTTGGCGGAAATCCGCGCCCTGGACGAATACCGCGCGTTTGCCGCATCGGGCCGGGCCGGGCCGGCACGGCCCTGGCGGGATTATAACCGCTCGTTTTACGGCGCGCTCAGGACGGAAAAGCTGTTGATGTTTATCCTGGTCGGCCTTATTTTTATTGTGGTTGCGCTCAATATATTCCAGGCGCAGCGCCGCCAGGTTCTGGAGCGGCGGGAAGAGATCGGTCTGCTGCGGGCCGTGGGCGCGTCCTCCCGCGCGGCGCGGTTTATTTTTGTCTGGGACGGCCTGATTACCGGGCTTTCCGGCTCTACCGGCGGTCTTGTTCTGGGCCTTCTTATCGCGGGCAATACGGGCGTTTTTTTCACCCTGCTTGAAAAGGCCGTGAACGCGATTATCGGCCTTGTCAATGCCATTGCGGGGGGGAACACGGGGGAGTTCGCCGTTTTTTCCCCGGCGGTTTTTTATATAAAGGAAGTTCCTTCGCGCGTTATTCCCCATGAAGTGGCCCTCATCTATTTTTTTGGGGTATTTTCGGCTCTTGCCGCCTCATGGCTCGCGTCGGCGCGGGTCTCCCGCACCAATCCGGCGGAAGTTTTACGGTATGAATAGGAGGCGTCATGGCGCTTGTTGAAGTAGCGGATCTGTACAAAAGTTTTCCCTCAGGCGAAGAAACGCTTGAAATTCTTAAAGGGGTGTGCTTTACCCTTGAGGCGGGATCCAGCGCCGCTGTTACCGGGCGGAGCGGGAGCGGGAAAAGCACGTTTCTCAATATTCTGGGCGGCCTTGACCGCGCCGGTTCCGGTTCGGTTGTGGTGGCCGGTTCCGATATTACGCGCCTTTCGGAGCCGCGCCTTACCGGCTACCGGCGCGGCCGGGTGGGTTTTATTTTTCAGTTTCACTATCTCCTCAAGGATTTTACGGCGCTGGAAAATGTGATGATTCCGGGTTTTATTGCCGGGGCGAAAAAGCGCGCGGCGCGGGAACGGGCGCGGTCTCTTCTTGCCGACGTCGGGCTTACCGCGCGGCTTAATCACTATCCCTCGCAGCTTTCGGGCGGGGAGCGCCAACGGGTTGCCGTAGCGCGGGCGATGATTAACGAACCGGACCTGATCCTTGCCGATGAACCCACGGGCAATCTTGACGGCGAGAATTCCGCCCAGGTTGCGGAAATGCTCTACGCGGGGGCGGAAAAGTGGGGCAAGACCCTCATCGTCGTAACCCATGACCGGGCTGTTGCCGGACGCGCCGGGACCCGTTATACGCTGGAAGCGGGCGTCCTTACGCGCGCCGCGGGAGAAGCCGCGTGAAAGCGGGCGGTGTTCCCGTTACGGCGGAACTGTTTATCGCGTTCCGTTATCTGCTTGGGCGGGCAAAGGAAGGGGGGCGCTATCTGCGCGGCGCGGCGCTGGGCATCGCCCTGTCGCTTATTCCCATCGTTGTTACCCTGATCGTGGCGGACGGCATGATCCGGGGCATCACGGACCGTTATATTGAGTTGGGGACGGGGCACCTGCGCCTGCGCCGCTACTTCGATTCCGGCGAATCGCCGGGGG
Organism: Spirochaetaceae bacterium; assembly: GCA_031280705.1. Taxonomy (GTDB): domain Bacteria; phylum Spirochaetota; class Spirochaetia; order Treponematales; family Breznakiellaceae; genus JAISQV01. The sequence continues at coordinate 1,346 of JAITGJ010000157.1, read as the reverse complement.
ACGCCGCGCGGAATATTCCCGGCGTCCGGGGAATATGGCGGGAACGGCAGGGAATCGGCATCGTGCTGGGGGCAAAGGGAAAAACGGGCGTGGCAATACGGGCCGTGGACGGGGACTTTTTTGCCGAGCCGGGAAGCCGCCGCTTCCTTACGGTGATTGACGGCGCGGCGGACCTTGACGTGCCCGGCGGCGTACTCCTTGGCGAAGAACTTGCCGCGAGCGCCGGGGCGGAACTGGGAAAAACCATCCATATTATGAGCCTCCGCCGCACCGCGAGCGGGGCCGTGCTTCCCCGGACTATTCCGCTCACCGTGCGGGGCATTGTTTCATCGGGCTACCGGGAGCTTGACGCCCTGTGGTGCATCATTTCGGCCGAAGACGGGGACCGGCTCCTTGACGCCTCCTTTGCCGATGATTTTTATACGGTCAAGATTGACGCGCCCTACACAAAAGCCGGAGAGACCGCGTGGCGCCTGGCGGAACTGCTGGGCCCGGCCTGGGAAGTCTACACCTGGAAGGAACTCCAGTTTTCCCAGTACCGTTCGTATGAATCGACGCGGCAAATTCTTCTTTTCATTATGGCGATGGTTGTATTGGTCGCCGCGGTACACGTTTCTTCCGCCACGTCGATGCTCGTTATCGAACGCCGCCGGGACATCGCCGTGCTCAAGGCGGGCGGGGCGAGTCCCGCCGCAACGGGCCGGGTTTTTATGTTTGCGTCTTTTCTCACGGGGCTTCTGGGCGCGGGAGCAGGGATCGCCGCGGGACTCCTTATCGGCTATTTTATCAATCCGCTGATCCATGGCCTGGAAGCGGCGCTCAGTTTTTTTTCTTCCCTGTTTCACGGCGGCGAAGTAAAAATCCTTGACCCCGGTTACTACCTCGCGGAGATTCCCGTGGTCATCGACTGGCGGATGGTATTTCTTATCGGCCTGTTTACCGTACTGTGTTCGGTTCTTGCGTCATACCTCCCCGCACGGGGCGCGGGAAAGTTAAAACCCATGGAGATTTTGCGGCGGTTTTAACCCACATCCACGGCCCTAGAGATAATGGACTTGTTCAATAACCCGGTTGGTTATCGAACAAGTCTTGCAGATTTTGCAAATCTCTTTCAGAAATCCGCAAAATCTGCCGTTTTTAAGCGGAATTTATTTTCCATGTGCCAGGTCTAGAACCACCGCCTTTAGGCGGTCAGCTTTAAGCAAGGATTGACGATAAGCAGGGAAGCCTAATATTCTAGGGGAAGTGGAAAAGGATGGCGGAATACAGCCGGGGGAGTCATACGGTACATGATATAAAGTATCATCCGGTTATGGATAACAAAATACCGGTATGAGATATTGAAC
>JAITGJ010000111.1 GCA_031280705.1 Spirochaetaceae bacterium | reverse complement strand
ACGGTTCTGTTTTTGTTCATCGTAAACTCCTTGGGTAGATAGTGTCTGTCCATAAAGCCGGTTACTTTATGGACAGACCTTGCATTTTCTTAGCCTTTAGGCTGCGAAAATGCGGTTTTAAGGAAGTTTGTCTATAATGTGTCCACATTATAGACAAACTCTATTTACAAAAATTATAGGGCGCGGTACGGTATGGCGTATCCCGCCCGGACGGGTGGAGCGGACTCACCCGCACGTGTCGTACACGCGCGGGGCATTACGGGAACAAAACAGCCGCGCGCGGGCTTTACCGAAGGACGCCTCCAGTATTTTCGCGTCAGGGAGCAAGCCGATGTTTGAATTGATACGGGCCGGTGAAAATACATTCTTCATTGACGCTCCGGCAAAAGTGGGCATATACCGCCTTTCCGGCGGCAGCATAATTTTGATTGACAGCGGAAACAGCCGGGAGGCGGGAAGAAAAATACTGAACATTCTTGGCGAAAACAACTGGACACTGGATGTCATTATCAACACCCATTCCAACGCCGACCACATGGGCGGCAATGCATTTCTTGCCGGGAAAACCGGGTGCAAAATATACGCATGCGGCATTGAAAAGGCATTTTGCGCATACCCTGTTCTTGAACCCGCTTTTTTATTTGGCGGTTTTCCTGTCCGGGAGCTTCGCCATAAATTTTTGCTTGCCGAGCCATGCCCTGCCGAAGATAGCGCGGACTTTATCCCGCCGCCAGATATGGAACTGTTCCCCCTGAAAGGGCACTATTTTGACATGATTGGCGTAAAAACTCCCGATGACGTATATTTTTTGGGCGACAGTGTATCCGGTGAAGCTGTCCTCGCAAAGTATCATATATCGTTTATATATGATGTTGCCGAATATCTGAAGACACTGGATGCCATTGAACATATCAACGGAAAACTGTTTGTACCTGCCCATGCCGATACGGCCCGGACCATGGGGCCGCTTGTCCGTATCAACCGGCAAAAAGTGCTTGAAATTGTGGAACATATCAAATGCCTCTGCAAAAAACCCGCTCCCTTTGAGGAAATTCTAAAGGGACTGTTTGACATCTACGGCCTCAAAATGGATATTACACAGTATGCCCTTGCCGGAAGTACCGTCAAATCATACTTGAGTTATTTGTCCGGTAGCGGCATTGTTGCAATGGAAACCAAAAACAATTACCTGCTCTGGAAACTGCGGTAAACGCGGCCCCGGAACGGCTAAGCCCCCGGCCATATCGCATGGATGCGGATATGACCGGGTTCGCGTAACGTACCGGGTTTTGCGGCGATGCCGCAAAACCCGGGCCAGCGCACTATGATTTCTAATTCCTTATGGTATAAGGAATTAGCTTACAGTCATTTTTTAGGGCTAAAATCGTAATTCTTTACAGCATAAAGAGTTAGCATACATAGTGCGCTCGCCCTGGGCAGTAGACTTCTTCCCGGAACATGTACTATAATCAATGGCATGGCCGTTTTGATTGAACCGAAAATCCTCAAGGGGTTCCGGGATTTTCTCCCCGCTGCGGAAATCGCACGGCGCACGCTGGTGGAAAAAATCGAAACGGATTTCCGTCTTTACGGGTTTGTGCCGATTGACACCCCCGCGCTGGAATATACGGAAATACTCCTTGGCAAGGGCGGCGGCGAAACGGAAAAGCAGGTTTACCGCTTCCGCGACCACGGGGACCGGGATGTAGCGCTGCGTTATGATCTTACCGTACCGTTTGCCCGCTTTGTTGCGCAGTACCGCGGCGAACTTGTTTTTCCGTTCAAGCGCTACCACATCGCCAAAGTCTGGCGCGGAGAGAATTCCCAGCGCGGGCGCTATCGGGAATTTACCCAATGCGATTTTGACATCGTTGGTTCAGACAGCGCCGCGGCGGATTTTGAGATCATGCTGATGATGCGGAACATCCTGCGGGACATTGGGGCGGGGGAAGCGCGGATACGCATCAATCATCGCGGACTTTTTAACCGTTTTTTGGAAAAAACCGGCGTACGTTCGGCGTCCGCCGCCATTCTCCGCGCCGTGGACAAACTCGCAAAAATTGGTGAGACGGAAACCCGGCGGCTGCTCGCGGACATTGCCGGGACTGAAGGCGCGGAGGCGATCTTGACGTATATCAGCGCCGGGGGAACCTATGAGGAAACCCTTTCACGCCTGGCCGCCCTTTCCGGCGGGGAAAGCCCGGAAACGGAACGCCTCCGGCTCCTGTGGCGCAACATAACGGACGCGGGCGCGGCGGATTCCTTCATGCTCGATCCTTCCATTACACGTGGCCTTGATTATTACACGGGCATTGTGTATGAAACATTTCTGGCGGACGATCCGGCCATCGGTTCCGTTTGTTCCGGCGGGCGCTACGACAACCTCGCCGGGCTGTACTCAAAAGACCGGATAAGCGGCGTGGGTGCGTCCATCGGCCTGGACCGGCTTATCGCGGCGCTGGAAAGCCGGGGCCGCCTCGCGGAACAGAAAACCTGGGCGCGCCTCGCGGTTGCCTGTGTGCGCGAGGAAGACGCCGGCGTGTGTCAGACGCTCGCGGAGCGGTTTCGCCGCGCGGGAATTTGCTGCGAAGTACTGCTGGAAACGGGAGCCGCCGCCGGCAAAACCGGGGAAGCGGATAAAGACGCGGAAAAGAAACTTACGCGGCAGTTTATTCAGGCGGAAAAAAAGGGAGCGGCGTGGGTGATTATTCCCGCTTCCGGCGCGGCGGCAGGGGAAACGGCGCGGAATCTTGCGCTGCGGGATCTTGCTTCCCGCCGTACCACGGACGGGCTTGGCGTGGAAGATATTATTAAAATGACGGGACAACTGCCGGACTAAAAACGTGCGGCTGTTTCTGATTTGTGCGGTAAATTGCCGCGTTCCGGTGGAAGCGGGTTTTTCCCGGACCGAAAACCGGCCGGCGGCTGTTTTTCGCTTGCATAAAAAGAGTTGTTAATGACAACCGTTATTAAACAACGTTCGCCAAAAAACAGGCGCCATGCACGCATCAATGATGCTGCGGTACACGGCGCGGGAACTTGTCCAATGCCAGGAGGAAATCACATGGCGCATAAAAAACATATTTTTGCGGCGGCACTGCTCGTTTGTCTGCTGGGCCACCCCCTCGTTTCCCAGGAACGGCCCGAAACCCTGGGAGACATGGACCGGATTACCGATGCCCTGGTAACCCGGCTTTACCTCCGGCTGAGAACACTGGCGCGGGGCAGCGAACCGTTTTCGCTTGCCCTGGGCCGTTTTTCCGTTCAGGGGGAAGAGTCGCCGCTGGGAGATCTGCTTCGGTCAAACCTCCAGGGCGCGCTCGCCAATCTTGAAGCACGGCCCTATGTGATTATCGACACGCCTCCCGCCGCCACCGCCGGAGGGGATTATCTGATAAGCGCGGACATTCTTGACGTGGGGAACGCGGTGCGTGTCGCCGTGCGGCTCGTCAAAACAGAAGATTCATCAATCATCGCCGCCTGGCACAGTGATTTTGAAAAAACCCCGTGGATCGCCGCTCTGCTTGAACAGCCCGGCAGAACGGAGGGCGGCGGCACGCGCCGGGATGCGCACGAACCTGACAGTCAGGAAAATCCCGTTCCGGCAGAGATCGGCGGCCCGTGGATTTCCCGCACCATTCACGCGGCGGACGACCGGGACTGGTTCCTCATCGTAAGTCCGGTTACGGTTATGCTGACCGCGGAAACGTCCGGCAGCCTTGATACAATGATGGAGCTTTACAACGAAGAAGGCACGCGGGTCGCTTCTGACGATGACGGCGGCGAAGATACCAACGCGCGGATTACTTTTAACGCCGAAGCGGGCAAGCGCTATGTGGCGATGATCCGGGGCTACAGTTCCCATACCGGCGCGTACCGTTTTCAGGTTTTCCCCGAAACCATTGCCGATGAAGCCGTTGAACCGAACAATACGCGGGAACAGGCGACAGCCATTACGCTGAACGAAGAAAGCGGTTTCCGCGCCTTCCTCTTTTCCGGCGATGAAGACTGGTACCGCGCCGAAGTTCCTTCCGGCGGCGCGCTCGTTACTGTTTACACCGAGGGCGCACTGGACACCTTTCTCACCATTTACGACGCGAACGGCGGACGCCTCGCGGAAGATGATGATTCAGGAGACGGGAACAACGCCCGTGTAACGGTTAATCTTCCGGAAGGCGCTTTCTATATCAAAGCCAGCCTGTACTCCGGCAGTTCTTCCCGTGGCGTATACACCCTCTTTACCCGCGTGCGGGAACCCGCCGCGCAGGACGCCTACGAGCCGGATAATCAGCTTTCCCAGGCAAAAGACATTGAAGTTGGCCAAAATCAAACGCGGAATTTTACCGGCGCCGCGGATATTGACTGGGCGCGCATCCGTATTACCCAGGCGGGCCGCTACGGAATCCGCGCGCGGGGCGCGTCCGGTACGGAACAGGATACCTATCTGGAACTCCTCGACTCAAGCGAGGAAGTCATTGCCGAAGACGATGACTCAGGCGACACCTATGACGCGTATATTTCGGTAGACCTCCAGCCGGGAACCTACTACATCAAGGTAAGCACCCTGGACCGGGACCCCGCCGGAAACTATGTCCTTTCGGTTACGCGGGAATAGTGCGTACGGCCGCGCCATCCGCCGTTCCGGCCGTTTTCGATAGCGCACAGGCACGGCGCAAACCGCCCACGGAACGCGCGGGGTGTCAGGCGCGGGGCGCGGACAACCGGGCTTTCTCCGGGGCCTCCGCGTTACAGGGAGCGCACCAGCCGAAAGCCAAGGTCCTGGCGCCGGTAGGACGGGGCGAGGCCGTTCCGGTAGGCGGAACGGACCCTCCGCGCTTCGAAGCGCCAGCATCCGCCGCGAAGCACGCGGCCAAAGCCGGAGGACGGGCCGCTGGGGTCTGTCTGTACTCCGTTACCGTAGTTACCGTAGTTACCGTACCAGTCCCCGCACCACTCCTGCACATTCCCGCTCATGTCATATATCCCCGCCTCATTCGGCGCTTTGGTCCCCACCGGATGGGTTGTGCCTTCGCTGTTCCCGTTATACCACGCCACATCCCCCACGGTGTCGCTCCCGGAATACAGATATGACGAAGAACTGTTCCCTCCCTTCGCCGCATACTCCCATTCAGCCTCGGTAGGCAGCCGGTACCCGTTGGCGTTCCAGTCGCGGGTAACCGAGTCCCCATCGATATCGATGGTATACACCAGGGTCAGCCCCTCATTCATGCTCCGCGTGTTGCAGTACTCCACCGCCTCAAGCCAGTTTACATAGTACATGGGGTAACTATCCCCTTCCCCGTACAAGCTCCACCCGCTCGTCCCTGCCGCCGTCTGCGCCGTGTCCCGCTGCCGGGAAAGGGTCGTACCCATCACCTCCTCCCACTCCCGCTGGGTTACCTCGTACTTCCCCATATAAAAGCTCTTCACCCGTACCTGATGCTCGACTTCGTCGCTGTAGCGGTTTTCCTCTTCGGCGGGGCTTCCCATGGTAAAGGTCCCCCCCGCCACCAGCACAAAGCCCTTGGGGGGCTTATCCACCGGCTCACCAGTCCCGGTACTACAGCCCAGCGCCAGCAGCGCCACAAACAATGCCGCGCCCAAAAGGATTGCTTTTCTCATGTTATCTCTCTTTGACAGGGCCGCCGCCGGTATTTTAGGCGGTTCATCTCTAAAACCTGAAGTTTTTAGAGGTGCCTTTCCTTGTTGGGAGAGGTTCTTCTCCCTTGTTGGGAGAGGTTCTTCTCCCTTATTGGAAGAGATTCCTCTCCCTTGTTGGAAGAGGTTCTTCTTCCTTATTGGAAGAGATTCTTCTCCCTTGTTAATTGGATACAGAGTTATGCCGGGAGAAAAGCGGGGGCGCCGCCCTGCGGGCGGATCTGTCCCCTAAAAAAGATGGCGGTGTGTGGGTAAGAACCGTGCCAAATCTGGCTGTTCCGGAGCATATTACGCTTTGCCGTCTCAAACGCTTTCATTACGAGCGTATGCTACCATCGTTCGTAAAAACGGTCAAGTGCCCA
>JAITGJ010000099.1 GCA_031280705.1 Spirochaetaceae bacterium | reverse complement strand
GGGGTATTTCTACCGGCGATACTGTACGCTTTTTGGGCCGTCCCATGCAGGTTTCCTTTTCGGAAAACCTTATGGGACGGGTATTCTCCGGTTCCGGCGCGCCCCGCGACAAGGGGCCTTCCCTTACGGAAAACATGATCCCCATCGGCGGGCCGTCGGTTAATCCCTCCCAGCGCATCATTCCGCGCAAGATGATCCGCACGGGAATTCCCATGATCGACCTGTTCAATACCCTGGTGGTTTCCCAGAAACTTCCTATTTTTTCCGTGTCCGGGGAGCCCTACAACGAGCTTTTGGCCCGGATCGCCATGCAGGCCGAAGTTGACGTCATCGTTCTTGGGGGCATGGGGCTCAAATACGACGATTACCTCTTTTTCAAGGATACCCTGGAAGAAGGCGGCGCGCTTTCCCGGACGGTAATGTTCGTGCATACCGCGTCTGACCCCACGGTTGAGTGCCTCATGATCCCCGATATGTCCCTGGCCGTTGCGGAACAGTTCGCCCTCCAGGGCAAGGACGTGCTCGTCCTCCTGACGGACATGACCAACTTTGCCGACGCCATGAAGGAAATCTCCATCATTCAGGAGCAGGTTCCCTCAAACCGGGGATACCCCGGCGACCTCTACTCCCAGCTTGCGAGCCGCTACGAAAAAGCCGTTGACTTTGAAACCGCCGGGTCCATCACGGTGCTGGGCGTTACCACGATGCCCGGCGACGACGTAACCCACCCGGTGCCGGACAACACGGGCTATATTACCGAGGGCCAGTACTATTTGCGGAACGGCCGCATCGAGCCATTCGGCTCCCTGTCCCGGCTCAAACAGCAGGTAAACGGCAAGACGCGGGCGGATCACCGCGCGCTCATGGATGGTATGATCAAGCTCTATTCCTCCTACCGCAGTACGCTGGAAAAGAAGTCGATGGGCTTTATCATGACAAACTGGGACGAAAAACTCCTCAAGTACGGGGTTATGTTTGAAAACCGGATGATGGACCTTTCGGTGAACATTCCCCTGGAGCGGGCGCTCGATCTGGGCTGGGAGATTCTTTCCGAATGCTTCAACCCCGAGGAGACGGGCCTGAGGACCGAGCTTATCAGCCAGTTCTGGCCCAAAAAGTAGCGGAAGAGGTTGGCTGCAATGGCTAAAATAAAGCTCACCAAAAACGAGCAGAAAAAGCAGAAAGACGCCCTGGCCATGTACCGGCGGTATCTGCCCACGCTGATGCTGAAAAAGCAGCAGTTACAGGCGGAAATACGCACGGTGGAACTGCGCGTCAGGGAATTGCGGGACGGGAAAAACCGTATTGACGAATCCTTCAAGTCCTGGATCGCGGTTTTTGGCGAAACGGGCATTTTTACGGCGGAGCTTCTCAGAATAAGCCGCCTCAAAACCGCCACGGGAAATATCGCCGGCGTGGTAATCCCCATTTTTGAGGGTGCGGAATTTGAAACGGCGTCCTACGATTTGGCCCGTACGCCCCTCTGGCTCGACATTGCCGTGGAACGGATGAAGCAGGTGGTTCTTCTGGACCTGGAAATTCAGACCCTGGAGGAACAGCGGAAACGGCTTGAGCATGAGCTTCGGGTTACCACCCAGCGGGTAAATCTTTTTGAAAAGGTCAAAATTCCTGAAACCAGGGAAAATATCAAAAAGATTGGCGTTTATTTGGGCGATCAGCAGACATCTGCGGTAGTCCGGGGCAAGATTTCCAAACGCGCCCTGGCACGGGCCGCGGCGGGAGGGGCCTCATGATAGTACCCATGAAAAAAGTATCCCTCGTGGTGTTTGAAAAGGAGCGGACAAGCGCCCTGGAAAAACTGCGGGATACGGGGGTGGTACACCTCGAAAAACGCGGCGTTGTTACGGAGGACCTTTCCAGGCTTATGGACCAGCGGAACCGGGCGGAAACCGCGCTGGGCATGCTTTCGCCGTATGTTGACAAAAAGCGAAAAAAGTCCGCTCCGGCGTCCGCTCCGGCGGGCAGGGACGGCGGCGAAGCGGTAAAAAACGCGCTTGCCCTTGCCGAGGAGCAGAAATCGCTCCAGGAACAAATCGCCGTTTGGGGCAGAGAACTGAGCCGCCTTGAAAAGTGGGGCGACTTTGATCCCCAGGGCCTTGCCGCGCTCGCGGAGCGGGGCGTCCGCCTCGTTCCCTACGAACTTTCACCGGCGGCTTACGGCGCGCTTCCCCCGGAGCGGGAAGTGATCCTCCTCTCGCGGGATAAAACCTGGGTTCGTTTTCTGGTCAAAGACGGCGAGCTTGAGGGAGAGTCCCCCTTCGCGCTGCCTGAAAAATCCGCGCGCGCGATTACGGCGGATGTGTCCCGTGCCAAAGAACGGCTTGCCGCCATCGACGCCGGTCTTGCCGCGCTTGCGGAGGACCGGGCGGCCATTGCCGGAATGCTGAAAGGTCTTGCCGAACGCATTGACTTTGAGGCCGCCCGCGCGGACATGGAAACCCTGGACGATGCGGGAGAGCGGACCGTTTCCTGGCTTACAGGCTTTGTCCCCCGGGAGGATCTTGGCGTTCTCAAGCGGGTTTCCGCCGAAAACGGCTGGGCGCTTCTCGCGGACGATCCGGGCGAGGAAGATAATGTTCCCACAAAACTCAAGAACAACGGTTTTGTAAGCCTGATAAATCCCCTGACGGAATTTCTTGAGGTGCTGCCGGGCTACCGCGAGGTGGATATTTCGCTGTTCTTCCTCTGCTTTTTCGTGGTTTTCTTTGGGATGATCTTTGGCGACGCGGGTTATGGCGCGCTTCTGCTGCTCGCCGGTTTCTTCGCCTTTATCAAAACGGCGAAAAAGGGCGTGCCGGGCGTGGTTAAACTGCTCCTGCTTTTGGGGCTTTCCAACTTTGCCTGGGGCGTTCTTACCTGTTCGTGGTTTGGAATGGATACCGCGCTGGTGCCCGCCGCGCTCAAGCGCCTCTCACTCCCGCTGATTTCCAGCGCATCGGACCTGGACCCGAAACTGGTGCAGCAGAATTTGATGATTTTCTGCTTCAGTCTTGCGCTGCTCCAGCTTTCCATTGGGCATGTTCTTGCGATGATCCACAGTAAATCACTTAAAGCGCTGGGGGATTTGGGGTCTATTGCCATGCTGGCGGGCATGTACTGCATTATTCTTAACCTTATCGCCAGTAACGATGCCCGGCAGATTCCCCTGTTTGAGCCGGCGATTCCCGTGTTTGCGGGGGGGTTTGTTTTCAGCTTTGTGTTTTCCAATTACGAAGGAAGCGTCGGCCGCTCCATCCTCGAAATCCTCAAGAATATCATTTCGGTGATCCTGGGCATTGCCAACGTATTTTCCGACATCATGTCGTACATCAGGCTCTGGGCTGTCGGGCTTGCCGGCGCGGCAATCGCCTCCACGGTAAACGCCATGGCCGGTCCCATGCTGGGGCATTTTCTGTTCTTTGTTTTTGGTGTGGCGCTGCTCGCCTTCGGGCACGGCCTCAATCTTGTGCTGAACGCGCTTTCCGTGCTGGTCCACGGGGTCCGCCTCAATACCCTTGAGTTTTCGGGCCACGTGGGGCTCACCTGGGCGGGTTTTGCGTATAAACCTTTTGCGAAACAGGCCGCCCGTTAGGGCGCGTCCACCGGGCGGTCCAAGCGAGCCGCCGGGTGGCTGCCTGGAGCCTTCTTTGGAGGCTCAATATTTTTTTGAAAGGAGTTGTACCGGCTCAGCCGGCGACTACAAAACAGTTAGGAGAAGAAACGTATGAATTTAGGATTGATAGGCGCAGGTCTTGTAATGGGTATTGCCGCGGTCGGTTCGGCAATCGGTATTGGCATTGCCGGTCAGTCGGTTATTGGCGCATGGAAGAAGTGCTATCTGGCCAACAAGCCCGCGCCCATGACCCTGCTCGCGTTTGGCGGCGCGCCGCTTACCCAAACTTTTTACGGGTACATTCTGGGGTTTCTTTTCATGAAGCCCGCCGCGATAACGAACCCTGGTAACGGCCTTCTGTATCTTGGTATTGGCCTTGCGTCAGGCTGCGCCATTGCCTTTTCCGCCATTGCCCAGGGCAAGGCCGGCGCTGCGGGCGCAGACGCCACGGGGGAAACCGGCAAGGGTTTTGTCAACTACATGATGATCGTCGGTATCTGCGAAACTGTCGCCATCTTCGCGATGGTGCTTTCGATGATCAGTTTGAGCTAGAGCGCGGGACGCTCCGCGCCCGGAGGTTTTGCCGGATTTTTGTCCGCGCCTTGACCGCCGGAAGCGGAAAATCACGCAAAGGGCGCGGGATCTCCACCGGACGGGGGAAATCCCGCGCTTTTCAGTTCTTGCAGAGATGACACGAACGATTACCGTGGGCGGGTTTGATCACCTTGCCCCGGTTCCGGTGGGAGGCGTCAGCCCCGTGGTTATCCAAACCATGTGGAAGGATCGCCTTTCTTTCACGGATATCGAAGGCCGGGCGGGGGAGACCCTCGCCGCGCGGATTGAAAATCTCAAAATCATGGGCTGTGCGCTCCTCCGTTTTGCCGTGCCGGATATTGAGGCTGCGGAAATCCTTGGCGAGCTTGCCCGCCGCGTCTCAATGCCCCTGATCGCGGATATTCATTTTGATTACCGCCTTGCCCTCCGCTGTCTCGATTTTCCTGTCGCCAAAATACGCATCAATCCCGGCAATATCGGCGGCAGGGAAAAAGTTGAAAAGGTTTTGAGCCGCGCCGCGGCAAAGGGGACGCCGCTCCGCATCGGGGTAAACGGCGGGAGCCTTCCCCTGGATATCCGCACAAAGGTGGCGGATGGAACGCTTGAAACCGCGGAGGCCCTCGTTGAAGCGGCGCTCCGGGAACTTGCCGTTTTTGAGGAAGCGGGCTTCCGGGAAACGGCGGTCTCAATGAAAGCGTCCACTGTTGCCGATACTATAAAGGCGAACCGCGTCTTTGCCGAACGGAGCGACGCGCCGCTTCATATCGGCGTTACCGAAGCGGGACCGCTCGTTGCGGGGGTTGCCCGGAGCGCCGTTGCTCTCGCGCGGATTCTTGAAGAAGGCATCGGCGACACGATACGGGTTTCCCTTTCGGACACGGTGGAAAACGAAGTGATTGCCGCGCGGGAAATCCTGAATCTTGCCGGAGAGGCGGGGAACAGCCGCTGTACGCGGGAAGGCGTAACCATAACAAGCTGTCCCCGCTGCGGGCGGAACAGTTTTGACACCCACGCCTTTACGGAGCGCTGGCTTTCCCGGCTGTACCGCCTCGGGAAGCGCCGCACCATCGCCATTATGGGCTGCGCGGTAAACGGCCCCGGCGAGGCGCGGCACGCCGATATGGGCATTACCGGCGCGGGCGGAAAAGTTTTGATTTTCCGGCGCGGCGTGGTGGTGCGGACCATTGACGCGGAAGACGCCGACACCGCCTTTGAGGAGGAACTGGCATTACTTTGAAACAATTTCCGCCCGCCCTGTTCAGGCGTTTCTGTCCGGGAAGCATGTTTGTTTCCGTGTTCCTCACGCTGGCCGTTTCGCCGCTCCTTCCCGCCCAGATGCGCGCGGAAAAACCCTGGTGGTATGTCATGGAGCAGGGAAAAAGCCATTTCCGCGCGGGCCGTTACGGGGAAGCCCTTCGTGCCTTTGAAGCGGCGCGGGATCAAAGGCGGAGCGTTTATATCCGCATGGAGCAGGATTTGATCGGCCTTCTCTCCCTGCCCGACGTGCGCCGCCTGGGGGATAACCTTGACTGGGTGGAACGGTACATTGCGGAAATGCATGTGGTATCTGCCCGCGAAGCGCTGGATGAAGTGTACTACCGTTATGGCGTGGAAAATCTTGCCGGTTCGGCGTACCGGGCCCTTGAGGTTCTCGGCCGGCTCAAAAATTATCCCGAAGCGGAATTCTGGATCGGTGAAACGTGGCGCGCCGAAGGAGAGACCGGCATCGCCCTTGCCCAATACCAAAAAGCGTGGGATGAACGCGCCAATCTTGAAACGCCTGAATTTGCTTCGGAAATACGGTACCGCATGGCGGACCTGCACCGGATGCGGCAGGAATACAACGAGATGGAATCCCATCTGCTTGCGATAGCCGCAGAGGATACGCTGTGGATGGAGCAGGGAAACAGTTTTATACGCGCCGCCATGACGCGCACCCTTACGTCGGGCCAGAGTGAAAACCGGATAAACAATTTCCTTCTGAATTACCGGTACATGAACCCCGCCTCCCTGCGCGCCCACCGGCTTTTGGGGTACTATTACTATGCGTCGAACCGCCCCTCCGCCGCGGATCATTTGATGTTTGTTTTTTTGATAGAAAATTCAACGCTGCTGGATGAAATTATCCGGCGGGATTACAGTTATACCTTCACCACGCTTGACGATGTGCTTGACATTGCGGCGGGCCGCCGGGAACTTGCCGAATGGATCGAAGAAAACGGGTATTTCAGGTCGATGTACTATCTGGGCATGCGCCTTTACGCCGACGGCTACAGCCAGGCCGCGCGGGAATTCTGGACGGTCCTTGCCCGCCGCCCGGAAGCGGGAGAATTTTATGTCCGCGCGGCGGCCCAGCTCAGGCGGCAAACCCCGCTTCTTGAGCCGGTGGTGGAAGCGCCCTAGCGGAAACCGGCGTCCGGTCCGGCCCTTCCACATCCCCCCAAAAAACCTAAAGTAGCACTGATTGCGCCATATATGACGAATTCTCGATTGAATAAATCAGTGCTTCCCTAGGGCGCTCTTCCGCCGTCCGGCGGCGCGGGGGCGCTGAGTGTTTCCAGTATCGCGGCGGCGCGTTCGGCGTACTGGGCGGGATTGAGTTCCCTGGCACGGGAAAGGAAGGCGGAAGCGTCCTCCCGTTTCCCGGCGGCCGCGGCATTGATACCCCGCGCATAAGCAATCAACGCCGGATCCGCGCCCCGGTCAAGGGAAAGCCGGTAAAAATTGTCCGCCGCGTCAAAATCCTTCCGTTCATAGGCGATAAGACCCAGGTAGTAGTAGGGACTGTGGTGGCCGGGCCGCTGATTCAGCGCCGCCTGAAAATGAATTTCCGCGGCGGCAAAATCCTTGCCGGTAAAGGACTCCTGCCCGTCCCGCACCAGGTCCGCAAATGTTCTGCGGGAATTGATATAGGCGTCGTAATCCTGCCGGAATGTGTCCATGTTCAGCCAGCGGGAAATATGCGCCGCGGCCCGCTCGGAGTTTTCCCGCGCCGTATTGTTTCCCGGAAGCGACATCAGAATTTCCGCCAGGGTACGGTAGTATTCCTCTTTTCCGGCGTTGATAAGAAACGAAACAAGGGCCCATGAAAGCTGCTGGAAGTTTTCCGGCACGCCGAGGGAATCGGCAAGGAGAATCCGTTCCGGCGGGGCGGCCCGGCCCCCAATGCTTTTTACACGGTCAAGCCAGGTAAGGTTTTCCGTATATTCAAGCTCGCCGATAACCGCATCGTAGCGCAGGGAACTAAAATAAATGGCGAAGCCCTCCCGGAGCCACGAGGGCGGATTGGTAACAAAAGCCCGGAAATACTGAATAAATGCCTCGCGGGGGAGCATGGTCCGCTCTTCCTCGCTGCCCCGGTGGATTACCAACTCCCGGCGGGCGGGATCGGTATAGTGAAGGTACACCGCGCCCCGGCGGGTACTGCCCAGGCGGCTTTGCACATAGGTGTCGTAGGAATCCCGGTCGCTGAACGCCCGGACGCGGAAGGGAGCGGCAAGATCATCACTGTCATAACGGAAAAAATGGTTGTAGAAATCGAAACGCAATTCCATTTCCTTGATAAGCTGCGCCGCGTCGTCGCTTCCCCGGTCTGACATGATATGAAAGAAGGGATCCCGCGCCTCAAACGGCATGGCGGGCGCCGCCGTACTTGGTGTCGCCACACTTGGCGTCGCCACATTTGGCGATGTTTCCTGTGCCGCGAGGGGCGGCGCGGAAAGCAGCGTCGCTGCCTGCAGCATTATGATCATTGCGATTGCGGACGCCGGATGGCGGAATGGTTTTATCATGTTCAAACCCTCTAAATTATCCTGTCGATAATGATATTAACCTCTTCGATGAGGATGCCGGTGTAACGCTCTATATTGTCGATGACGTACTGCCTGAGTTCGTGCATATTGCCTCCAAGCTGAATGCCATACGGGACATCAATGGTAATGACGAGGCGGTAGCCCGCGTCGCTGTCCCGCACGGAAATCTTTTTTATCCTGATATTTTCATTGTACTCGTCAACGCAGTGAATGACCATCTGGCTGAGCGCCGCCTCTGAAATGATCACTTTTCCCCGCTTTGAGTATTCCGGGCGCACAACGGATTTTTCGTGTACCCGGGGAACAAGCCCCTGGGTGATGCTCTTTCGTTTGAATATTTTGACGGCATCGTAAAAAATGTTCGGATAGTTCCGTTTTACTTCGATTGAAGGAACCGGAATGACATGCTTTCCCTCAATGCGCCGCATCCGGATCGCTTTATCGATTTCTTCCTGGGTGGCAACATCTTCGATTTTGATGATTTTGCCCGGAGCGGGAAGCTGCAGCCGCGCCGCGATTTTGTTTACCATTTTTTCCGATGTTCCCAGAATGAGCAGCCGGGTTACTTTTTCGGTCTGGAGCCTGCGGGCCACTTCATCGCGGTGGCTTTTTTCGTCAAAAACCGCAACTTTTACCGCCGCGAGAAAGGTTGTCTCCTTTTTGGCCGAATGGCCCGCCACGATCCGGTTGTCCCGGATGAGGAGGCCGTCGTCAATGATAAATTCCACGCCGTATTTCTGGGCGATGAGTTTTGCCCGAAAACTTTTGCCGGTGCCGCTTTCACCGATGAGGGCGTAGACTTTTATTCTCCGGCGAAACCAAAATATGTTCCAGATCACCGCAGTCTCTTGAATGGTAACCATGACGTATATTTTCGGGTTTTACAACGGCCCGTTGTCTTTTATTATACGTGAAGCGGGAAAAAATTGACAGGTTTCTATGGCATAATCCCGGAAAAAACGCCCGCATTGGGTCAGAAATGCCTCCGGGACCGGGGCTGCAAGGGTCTTCCCCGCGAGCAGGGCCGCCGCTTCCGGGCAGAGGAAGCGTTCTTCCGCCGTAAAGTCCGGGAATTCCAGGGCAGCCGCGTGGAGAAAGAGTCCTTCGGCGTGGAAAATACCGCCGTATTTCCGGTCGCCCATGAGGGGCCGCCCGTGAAACGCCGCCTGTGCGCGAATCTGGTGGGTTCTGCCGGTCCCGGTTTCAACGAGAAGCAGGGTACGATCCGCCCCTGAAACGAGGGGAAATGCCCGGGTAACGGCGGGTTTTTCCCCGCGCCTTCCATCAGCCGTTCCGGGAAACGGCCCGTTTGAAACGCGGCTTTTTCGCGGTTCTTTTTCGTGGATGAGATTTTCCTCCCAAACTTCCGCTTCCGCCATGACGCCTTCCACAATGGCCAGATATTTTTTCCCGATCCGGCGCGTCTGGAGCAGGCGGCTAAAGAACCGGGCGCCCTTGAGGCTTGCCGAAAAAACGATGACGCCGGTTGTGGGCCGGTCCAGCCGGTGCAGCGGCCCCGGCCGGAAACTTGACGAGGGCGGCCGTTTGCCCGCAAGGTATGAGCGCGCGAGGTCTTCAAGTGAAGCGGGTCCATGTACGGCAATTCCCGCGGGCTTGTTGAGCGCGAGGAGGTCGGCGCTTTCCCAGAGCGGGCTTAAATCAAAGACCGGGGCGCGTACTTCACGGACGGCGTCCGGGCGGACCGCGCCTTTTTCCTCCGCGCCCCTCACTACAATGACCACGCCGGAACGGACGCTTTCCGCCGCCGCGCCGCGTTTCCCGTCCACCAGAACGCGGCCCGTCCGGATAAGCCGGTGGAGGAGGGAAAGCGGAAACGCCGGGAGCGCCTTTCTGAGGAACCGGTCCAGGCGGCGTCCGTCATCGTCAGGGCCCGCGGCAAGTTCAATGCTCATGTACCGATTATCGACAGGAAACGCCCGAAATCAGGCGCCGGCGGCGGATGCACGCCTTTTGAAAAAAAGACGCAAAAATAATGGCCAGGGCTGTTGAGCGGCAGTCCGGGCCGTTGCTATCCGGCCTTTGCCGTGTTATGCTGGCCGTATGGAGCACCCCCAAAAACAGCGCTTTTTCCGGCGGAACAGCCGCCCGGAACGGAGTCTTTTTTTCTGCCTGTTTGTTTTTTTAACAGTTTTCCCGCTTGAAGCGCAGTTTTTCCATCCGTTTACCGCGCTCAGAACCACGCGGACGGAACACTTTGATATCATTTACCCTGAGGCGTCCGCGGAAACGGCCCGTGCTGTGGCGGGTTTTGCGGACGGCCTCTACGAGCGGATTTCGGGAGAACTCGGCATTACCGTTCCCGGGCGCATTCCCGTCGCCATTACGCCCCACACGGATCTTTTTAACAGCGTTGAAATTCATCTCCCGTACCCGCACATCATCATATTCGATACGCCCCTGCATCCTGAGTGGACGGTTTTCAGCAACACCCTGGAAAATCTTTTCCTGCACGAACTGGTACACGCGATTTCCCTGAGCAGCAGGAACCGTTTTTTTCGCGGACTCCACCGGCTGTTCGGCGGCTGGGTGTATCCCGCGGCATTCAATACGCCGCGCTTTATGAGTGAAGGCATCGCGGTCATGATGGAAAGCAGGGATGGTACGGGACGCGCAAACGATCCGCTGTACCGCCAGTATCTTTTCCAGATGGCGCTGGAAAATAAATTCCTCTCGCCCTTTCAGGCTTCCGGCGTATGGGAATATCCGCCGGGGGGAAACAGTTATTACTGGTACGGCGGCCTCTTCTCCGCATGGCTTGAAAAAACGTCCGGCATCGAAAAGTACGTGGAACTTTGGCGGGCCATGGGCGGCGGGAGTACCTTTTCCCTGTTTTTTCTGCGCGCCGGTTTTTACCGCCATTTTGAGCGGGTGTACGGCCGCCCCTTCGCGGAGGCATGGCATGAATTCAAGCAGTCACTGTGGATAACCGGCGTCCGCGAAAACCCCGAACCGGCGGTTTTTGGGAGTCCCCGGCCCCGGCTCCAGATTGAGGGGATCGCTTCGGCGGGGAGCATGGTATATGTTCTGGACAGCCTTTCGGGAAAAGTATTCCGCCACGACACGCAAACGTCCCGGACCGGCGCCGCGTTTACGGTTGATGCTACGGCCTATCATCTTGCCGTGCGCGCGGACGGCCGCGCGGCGCTGGTTTCCGCATACCGGCTTGAAAGTCCGTCAGGATTTCTCTCCCGCGCGGTAGTTACCGAACACCGTACTGCCGGCGGCAGGACCGGGCGGCAGTGGGAACACCTTTACTACGCGGACTATTTCAGGGACGGTGTTATCGGCATTTCCTCCCGTGGACACCGGAGCGCCCTGGTGTTTCGACCGGGAAACGGCAGAAAAAAAGAAACAGAGGAAGTGCTCCTCCAGGGCAGTGCGGAACTGGTTTTTGCGAATCCTTCGGCGCTGGATGAACGGCGGATCGTGTTTATCGCCGCGCGGGCAGGAAAGCGGGAACTGTGCCTGTACGATTATGAAACGCGCGCCGTGTACACGGTTGCCGCAGGCGGCGCGGCAGATGAAGCCTATTGGCATCACCTGCGGGGGCTTCGGGTATCAAACGGACGCGTTCTTTTTTCGTACAATCATGACGGGAGAATGTACAAACTCGGCGCGGCAATCCTGCCCGGCAATGACGAAAGCGGAAGCGTTACCTTTGCCACGGAAGATTTTTCAGGCGGGGTATTTTTGCCCGTAGAAGCGGACGGGAAGTTTTACTACCGGGGGGCGTTTGCGTTCCGCGATGCGCTTATGCGTTACCCCGGCCCGGCGGAAGAATTGCCGGGCATTTCCACGCCGCTCCGCCTCGCGCCCTGGAGCGAAACAGAGCATGAAGCGGCCCGGCCCGTGCCGCCGGGAGCACCCGGTACCGCCGGCGCCGAAGCGCCCCTTCCGGCGTCAAAGCCGTATACCGGGCTTGGCTATTTTAATCCGCTGCGGTTTTGGCTTCCCGTGCCCCTGGTCCGGCCTGAATCGGGGGGGCTTATTGACGGAGCGGGGATTTTGACCGTCATGACCGACCCGATAGGAAACAATTCACTGATGATCACCGCGTCTTTTGACGTCCGGTCCCTTGCAGGCGTTTTTGATGTGCAGTGGACAAATAATGCGCTGGGTCTTCCGCTCACGTTTGTTTTTTCTGATACTATTGATAAAACCCTGGAGCCTTTTCATCGCCGGGTTACTTCCGCGTCCCTTGCCGCGGCGTTTGCCACCGGGATAGGCGGGGAGGCGGTGCGCGCTGCCATCCGGCCCCGGGCGGCCGTCAAATTGCTGGCGCCCGATCCGGGAGATAATTCGCATCCCTATTCATGGAATTACGAAACACCCTACTGGATTTTCTCTCTCACTGCGGAAGCGGGAAATCTCAGAAAACACGCGTGGGAAACTTTTGGCACCGGAATCCTGGCGGGCGGCAGCGGTACGTACATCCTCAAGAGTGATAGAATATTCGATCCCCGCGTCGAGGGAATTTTCAGCGCTTCTGTTGAACTTCCCCTGTTTCCCCTGCGGGCGCGGATGTATGGAATATGGGACAAAAATCTTATTACCATTTCCGGCGCTTCCCCGGTAATCGCCACAACTTCCCTGTTTTCAGAACTGGCCGCATCGGAGTACCGTTCCGGTGCGGTATTTGAGTGGCTTGCCGGCGGCGAGGCGGAAACGGGCCTTTTTTCGCTGGCCATAAAAAAAAGTATTTCTCACGTTTATCTCAACCGCGTAACGGGCACGCTGGCGTACCGGGGAACCGTGTACCATGACGACAGTATTACAACGCCGGGCACGCCCCTGGGCGGCGGATTCAACCTTGCGCAGTCCCTGGTTTTCCGCCTTTCCCTGGCTGTTTCTTCTGCCATCGTTCCCCTGTCGCCGTTTTCCGTTTCCTTCACGGGCATCGGCATCTGGCGGATTTCCGGGCTGATCAAAAACGGAATTCAGGTGGAAGATCTCCGCCTGGGCTTTTTGTGGTCGCTGCGGTTATAGGGGCGCGATGAAACAGTTACTGCTGCAATTTATACTGATACTGGTCAATGCGGTGTTCGCCGCGACAGAAATTGCGCTCATTTCCGTAAATGACGCGAAGCTCGAACACCTCGCCGCGGGGGGAAACAAGAAAGCGAAAAAACTGCTCACCCTGACCAGGCAGCCCGCACGGTTTCTTGCCACCATTCAGGTGGGCATCACCCTGGCGGGATTTTTGGCGAGCGCCTTCGCGGCAAATAATTTTGCGCCGGCCCTCGCGGCGCGCCTTGCCGCCCTGGGCGTTCCCGTGCCGCCAAAAACGCTCGAAACCGCGTCGGTCGTGGCGATCACCGTCATCCTTTCGTTTTTTACGCTGGTGCTGGGGGAGTTGGTACCCAAGCGCATCGCCATGAAAAAGGCCGAACCGCTTGCGTTTTTTATGGCGGATTTTATTTTTGTGATTTCGCGGATTTTCGCGCCTCTTGTGTGGCTGCTCAGCCATTCCACCAATGCGCTGCTCCGGCTGTTCCGGCTCGATCCCAACGCGGAAGACGAGACCGTAACGGAGGAAGAAATTCGCCTCATGGTAGATGCGGGAAGCGAAAAGGGCGCCATCAACGCGGGAGAACAGGAAATTATTCACAATGTGTTTGAATTCGATGACCGCACAGCTTCGGAAGTGATGACCCACCGGACAAACACAGTATTGCTGCGCGAGAAGGATTCCGATGACGCGTGGCGGAATATTATTACCGATAACCGTCATGCCTGCTACCCCGTCATCGGCGATACGTTTGATGATGTGAAGGGAATACTGTCGGCCAATGATTATTTCCGCCTTAAAAGCCACGACCGGAAAACGGTTATGGCGGACGCGGTTTTCCCGCCGATTTTTGTACCGGAAACGGCAAAAACCGATGTGCTTTTCAAAAATATGAAGCAAAGCCGCAATCATTTTGCTGTCGTTCTGGACGAATACGGCGGTGTAAGCGGCATTATCACGATACATGATCTGCTTGAGGCAATTGTCGGCGATTTTGACGATCAGCCCCCCGCCGCAGCGCTCATCGAAAAACTGGACGGCGACCGGTGGCGGGTTTCCGGCGCGGTTCCCCCGGCGCGGGTGGAACGTGCGCTCAAGACGGCACTGGCCGGCGGCGGGGAATACGACACCTTTGGGGGGTATGTGTTCAGTCTTATGGGGGAAATTCCCGCTGACGGAAACGCGGCGGAAGTTGACGGCGGTGATATTGTAATCACTGTTGAAGAAATTCGGGACCGCCGCCTGGTAAGCGCGCTGGTCCGGAAAAAACCAAAAACGGAGAAGGAGCGTTAATCATGGCACGGTATGCACTTATTGCCTGCGAGGTAATGCGGCGGGAATTCGATTTCCTTGCCCCCCGCTCGGAAAACACCATCGATATTTTTTATATGGATCTGGGGCTTCACGCCGCGGGTCCCGAAAAAATGGCGCAAAAACTGCAAGACACGATTGACCGCATCGAACAGCAAAAGTACGACGCGATACTGCTGGGCTACGGGCTGTGCAGCAACGGAATCTGCTCGCTCCGCGCGGATATTCCGGTTGTGATCCCCCGCGCCCACGATTGTATTACGCTTTTTATGGGATCGAAACAGGATTACCGCGCGTATTTTGATACGCACAAGGGAACCTACTATGTTACTGCCGGAAGCATGGGCACGAGCCTTACCGGAGAGCTGCTGGAAGGGGCGTTCAGCATTGACGCGCTGCGCGCGGAATATCTTGAAAAGTACGATGAAGAAGAAGCGGAGTATCTTCTTGACATGCTGGGCAATCCTCTGAAACAGTACCGCAGAATTACTTTTGTCAACAACGGCGTCGGGGAAGTTGACGCGCGGCGCGGCGATGCGCGGAAAATCGCCCTGGACAAAGGCTGGGAATTTGACGAATTTCAGGGCAACACCGGAATACTCCGCCGCCTGGTTGACGGCATGTGGGACGGATCGGAATTCCTTGTGGTGCGTCCCGGCGAAACGGCTGTTCCGGCGTATACTGAAGAAGAGATTATCAGGGCCGCCGGCGCCGCTACGGCGTAAACGGCTGCTCCCCGCGCAGTAATGCTGTGTACCGGCGAAGGGCCGCGCGGGCCGAGGGAAAAGCAATTTCGTCATAATCAATGCCGCCGGGGCGGACAAACCTGACCCCGGCAATTTCACCCCGCTCCGGCGTAATATCCGTTTCGGCAAGGCCCGGCGCGTCAAAGGTAAAAAACAGGTCGCAGGTGTTGTAGAGAAACCCCCGGTAGGGATAGGTATTGGGGAACGAAGCGAGAAAAACAAAGCGCGATGACGGAAACGCGGCGGCGGGGTCGAAGCCAAGTTCCTCCCGGCATTCCCGGCGAAGCCCTTCCAGCGCGCCTTCCGCAGGGTCCACAAAACCGCCGGGAAGATCCAGCCTGCCCTTTGCCGGGTCCTTTCCCCGCACCAGCAGGACCACCGCCCCGTCCGCGTTAAGGATCAACCCCGCCGCCGCGGCCGTGTTGTGGTAATAGACAAGACCGCAATCGGGACAGTAAACTTTCTTGTTCTCCTCGAAGCGTACACGTGTTGACGCACAGGAGGGACAGTACCGGAACATAAATCGTATTATAGAAAATTTCATCCGGACTGTCAAAGGAAAATGCCATGAAAGCTGAATTTTCGATTACCGTCCGCACCTACGAATGCGACAGTTACGGTCATGTCAACAACGCGGTATACCTGCACTATCTGGAACAGGCACGGTACGAATTTCTCAAGGCCATCGGATTTGATTACGATGCGGCGCTGGCGGCAGGTTACGGCGTTTATATCGCCCGTGTCGAAATTGACTACAAACGGCCCGCCTTTAACGGGGACCGCCTTACCATAATTTCCGGCCCGGTTAAAAAAGGCGCGGTAAGCGGCGTCATCGCGCAGGAAATACGGCGCGGAGAAGAGCTTGTCGCCGGCGCGAAAGTTACCTGGGCTTTTGTTGATCGTAACGGCGCGCCGGTACGGATCCCAAAAGAATTCGACAATCCGGGCCTTGAGCCAAATCCATAGCGCCGCTTTCCTTCCTTGCGTATGGGGAAGGCTTTCATTATCATGTTGAATAAATCAGTGCTTCCCTAGGAGGAGCCATGGCGGAATCATTACCCATTACCGCTTCCTACAGCGGCGGCAAAGACGGGGCGCTCGCGTTGTACCGGGCCGTCAGAAGCGGGCACAAACCGGTAAGCCTGCTTACCACCTTTAATGCGCGTGAAGGGCGTTCGTGGTTTCACGGCGTCCCGGCGGAACTGCTCCAGCGCGCCGCGGAATTGATGGACATTCCCCTCGTTCTGGTCCAGACCAGCGCGGACGACGGCTATGCGCGGGATTTTGAGGCCGCTCTCGCGCGGCAAAAGGAACGGGGCGCCCGCGTCTGCGTTTTTGGAGACATCGATATACAGGATCACTATGCCTGGTGCGATGCCCGCTGTAAAGCCGCCGGAATTGCAAGCCTCTTTCCGCTCTGGAACGGCGGGCGGCGCGCGCTTGTACATGAACTTGTTGACGCCGGTTTCAAAGCCATCATCACGATTGTGGATACCACGCGGCTCAGCGAACGTTTTTTGGGGCGGACGCTTACGCGGGAAATTGCGGAGGAAATTGCCCAAGAAGGCGCGGATATTTGCGGAGAAAACGGCGAATACCACACCTTTGTGTATGACGGCCCCCTGTTTCGGGAACCCGTGCCCTATACCCTGGGTGAAACGGTAAAGCGCGGCAATTACGTGATTCTGCCCGTTTTACCGGCATAACATTCCCTGGCAAAAGCGGGCCCCGGGCGCTTCGCCCTTGGAGCGGCGGGAAAAATTGGATACACTTAAAGTACGATGATTCGGCTTAAAAATGAAGCGCAGATCGCGGGTATCCGGGTGTCCTGTCAGGCTCTTTCCGCCATGTTCCGGGAGATGATCCCGTTGGTGAAACCGGGTGTCGCCACCATCGAGATTGACCGGTGGGTCCGGGACTGGATCAAAAAAGCCGGCGGAACACCGGCTTTTCTGGGGTACGGCCCCAAAAAAGCGCCCTTTCCCGGCGCGATCTGCATTTCCATAAACGAAGAAGTGATTCACGGCATTCCCGGCAAGCGCAGCATCAAAAACGGCGATCTCGTGTCCCTGGACTGCGGCATCAATTTGGGCGGCTATATCAGCGATAAATCCGTTACCGTTGAGGCGGGCGCGGTCAGCGCCGAAGCCCGCGCCCTGAACGCCGTTACCCGGGAGTGCCTGTACCGGGGCATTGCCGCGGCACGCGCGGGGGAACGCCTGCTCCAGATTAGCCGCGCCATTCAGTCCCACGCGCTTGACCAGAGACGGGGCATTGTGCACCAATTCTGCGGCCACGGCGTCGGGCTTGCGGTGCATGAAGACCCGCAGGTGTCCAACATTCCCCGCGGCCCGAATCCCAAACTGCGCGGCGGCATGGTGCTGGCCATTGAGCCGATGATAACAGCAGGCACGGGTGATGTGGAAATTCTTGAAGACGAATGGACAGTTGTAACCGCCGACGGCAGTCTTTCCGCCCACTGGGAGCACACTATCGCCATTCTGGAAGATCGTGTGGAAATTCTTACGGAAGATTGATCTTCCCCGCAACGGACGCGCATGGTTACTACGCTGCTTTTGATTATCATTTATATTTCGTTTATCAGCCTCGGCATTCCCGATTCCCTGCTCGGGTCCGCGTGGCCGTCCATGTACGGTCCGCTCAGGGCGCCGCCGCATTACGCCGGCTATATTTTTATGATTGCCGCCGGCGGTACCGTTATATCGAGCATATTAAGCGCGCGCGTTATCCGGCGTTTTGGAACGGGCCTGGTTACTGCCGTGAGCGTTTTGATGACCGCGCTTGCCCTTGCGGGGTTTTCGTTTTCCCGCGTTTTTATCGCACTTTGCCTCTGCGCCGTTCCGCTGGGACTCGGCGCCGGTTCTGTCGATGCCGCGCTGAATAATTATGTCGCGCTGCACTACCGGGCGCGGCACATGAATTGGCTGCACTGTTTTTGGGGAATCGGCGTTTCCACGGGGCCGCTTGTAATGTCGTGGTGCCTCATCAACTACCGTTCGTGGCATCTGGGCTACCGGATTATCGGCGTCATGCAGTTGTGCCTTGCGGCGGTTTTGTTTGTTTCGCTCCCGCTCTGGGGAAAACGGAACGCGCAGCAAACGGCGGCCCACGAGGTTCCGCGCGTTTCCCGGCTCCTTTGCATTCCCGGTTTTCCCCTGGCGCTCGGATCGTTTTTCTGTTATTGCGCGATAGAGACGGTAACGGGTCTCTGGGGCAGCAGTTTTTTGGTAATGGAAAAGCGTATCGCGCCTGAAATTGCCGCGCGCTGGATCGCGCTGTATTATACGGGAATTACCGTTGGGCGGTTTATATCGGGCTTTGTCACGGTAAAACTCAACAATTATCAGATGATCCGCCTGGGACAGGCCGTTACCGCCGCCGGAATTGCCGCGCTGATAGTGCCGTTTGGAAACGCCGCGCTTTTGCCCGGCCTTTTTTTGATCGGCCTCGGCTGCGCTCCGGTTTATCCCGCCCTGATCCATGAGACGCCCGCGAATTTTGGCGCGGCTTTTTCGCAGGCCGCCATCGGGATGCAAATGGCGGCCGCGTATGTGGGCACCACGTTCATGCCCCCGCTGTTCGGGCAGCTTGCCGCGCGCATGGATTTTTCGGTTTTCCCGTTTTTTGCCGGGGCGCTGTTACTGCTTAAAATTATCATGGTTGAAACTCTGCGGCGGAAGGTGC
>JAITGJ010000094.1 GCA_031280705.1 Spirochaetaceae bacterium | reverse complement strand
CCGGCGTATATGTTCTCCGCCACGCTCAAATTGTCGCAGAGGTTAATTTCCTGATACACCGAATTGACGCCGAAACGCCGGGCCTCCAGGGGAGTTGCCGGATCAAAAGCCGCGCCGTTCAATGTCATGGTTCCGGAATCTTTTTTATAGACCCCGGTTAATATTTTGATAAGGGTTGATTTGCCCGCGCCGTTTTCCCCCATGAGTGAATGTATTTCGCCCCGGCGCAGGGTAAAGTCCACGCTGTCCAGCGCGTGAACCCCGGGAAAACTGATGTCAATGCCGGACATGGAAAGAATGACTTCCCCGTTTGTTTCCATAAAAGTTCACCCCCTTTTTACATAAAAGCATATCACAAAAAGCGCCGCCCGCACATACGCGCAGACGGCGCCTCCGTGAGCGAACATCAAAAGCGATTAGTACTGCCTGCTGGGGAATACCGCCGCCGCGTTGGTTTGATCAAAGTCGCTTTCGTTGGAGACGACCCATTTTTCAACCGGCTGCTTGTTGAGAATCTTCACCGCGGTTTCCATTACCTGGGGGCCCAACAGGGGGCTGCATTCGATAGAGGCGTTCATGGTGCCCGCGATCATCGCTTCAAAGGCGCCCTTCACCGCGTCAATCCCGATGATGATGATGTCTTTGCCGGGTACGCGGCCCGCTTCCTGAATGGCCTGGATAGCGCCGATGCCCATGTCGTCGTTATGCGCAAACAAAACGTCGATTTCTTTGCCGTTGGATTTCATAAACGCTTCCATAACCTGCTTGCCCTGGGCCCGGGTAAAGTCGCCGGTTTGGCTCAGGATTATCTGGAACTTGCCGTCTGAACCGGTTCCCGTGGCGCTGGCCGCGGGAATCCCCAGGGTGTCGCGGAAGCCCTTGAAGCGTCCGGTCATGGCGGAGGAACCGACGGTGCCCTGCAGTTCGGCGATTTTATACACGCTCTTGCCGGGCAGGAGTTTGGGGACGTTGGCTATCATCCATTTTGCCGCCCGGTTTCCTTCCTGTTCCATGTCGGAGCCGATAAAGGCGGTAAACCAGTTGTCGGGATCGTTTTTGTCATTGGGATTGGGGGCTTTGCGGTCAGAACCCTGAATACTGCGGTCCACGCAGATGGTGGGGATTCCCGCGTCAAGGCATTCCTTGAGGATCGCTTCCCAGCCGGTTTCGACTACCGGGGTAAAGGCGATGATGTCTACCTTCTGCCGGATAAAAGTGCGGATTGCCTGAAGCTGGTTTTCCTGTTTCTGCTGGGCGTCTGAGAAACGGAGATCGATGTTCCACTCCTTTGCCGCGGCCTGCACCGAATTGGTACAGGCGGTGCGCCACTCGGATTCCGCGCCGATTTGGGAATAACCCATAACGATTTTGCGGTCCATACCCTTGGTTACGCCGCCTGAAGACTGCTGGCCGCCGCCGCCCGCGAAAGCAGCGGACACTACCGTCAAGGCCAAAAGAACAGCTAACAATTTTTTCATAACTTCCTCCATAATAAAAATTGATATATCATGATACGTCCGGTTTCCCCGGGGGTACATGATTTTTATTATGGAGTTTCATTCGTTTTTTTCTGAACCGGCCTAAAAAAGGGCGGAAAATTACTCCCGGGGCCGAAAAGGTTGGATTTTTTCCGGTTTTTCATTGACTTTTTTCCGGGGCGGGGAAACGCCGGTATAAGCGCCCAACTGTTCCTATTCCGGCTTCCGCAAAAGCGGACGCTTCCCCTTATCCCCGCCCGCGGCCGGCCCGGACGGTTCGGGAAGCTCCCGCATTTCAGCTAACGCTATCATCTCCCGGACCGACTTTACTTGCAGCTTGTCAAATAGCTGGTTGCGATACCAGTAAGCCGTGGTTTTCTTGATATTGAGCCGTTTGCAAATGACCTCGTATCTGAAACCCTGCATCAGCATTTCCGCGATAGCCAGTTCCCGGGCGGAGAGTTTGTCAAAGGCGTTGGCGGCAAGGCCGCGCTGCCGTGCGTTCAGAAACGGTTTCGTCAAAAGCGGTTCCGCCGGAGACAACGGGGCATTCCCGTTTTCGTCTTCCCCTTGTCCGGCAATCTCCACAATCCCTTCCTCGCTGATAAGCCGCCTACCCCGAAAGGAGTACAAAAGATACGGCTCCACCGCCAGATACAGCACCGCCAGCGCAACGGCAATAGCAAGATAGACCGTGTAGAGGAGCGCGGTATTATTACGAAAGACTTCAATCAAAGCGCCCAGAATCAGCACCGAGGCGGTAAAGGAGATTCCAATCATCACCGGGGAAATAAACCGCGAAGGATAACGCCTGGTCATCACTACCCCGTAATAGGCCGTCAAAAAACAGGCGGCGCAGCCGGGGCCAAGAAGTACGCAGGCGGGCAGCGCCAGAACGGAAACATACAGCGCGACGATAGCGAGAACAAAACCCGCCACAGACACCACTACCGTGATAAAAACAATGCGGAACGGCGAGAGGCGGAAACGCCGCAGCAAGGCATATCCCCCAATGGCAAACACCGAGAAGGCCAGGTAAAACACAAATACGCCGTGTTCTATTCCTTCCGCCACCGAAATACCAAAGGAAAACATAATATTGCCCAAAAAGCACAGCGCAAAAAGCCCCGCAAAGAGCCGCCGGGGGCAGACTAAATCTGTTCCTTTCCGCGCATACTCAGGCCACACCTTTGCCGGCAGTCTGCAATAAAAGGCAAGCTGCAAGACCAGGGCAATCACATTGAAAATTTTGAACGCTCCATAGGGCACTTCAAAAAACTGGTTCTGCATAAAAGCGGCTATGATAAAAATAATGCCGTATGCGGCAAATAAATGTTTAACCGCGCAGCGCTCGCTGAAAAGGCCGATCATGAGGGC
>JAITGJ010000092.1 GCA_031280705.1 Spirochaetaceae bacterium | reverse complement strand
GCCCGGCGGCTTCGGGAGTGGCATCCCCGGCCGGAAATCCGGGAGGGGGAAAGCGCCATTGCCAGGGTTCGGATGCTTGCCGGGGAAACCGGCGGTGTGGACACCGGCGAAACCCTCTTTGCCGGCCCGGCGGGGGATTTTTTCCCGGGGGTGGAATACCAGCATACCGCGCTCCTGGTACACCGGGATGACCGGCTTTTTTTCCCGGGCCGGCGCCCTGCCGAAGTAATGAACGGCGCGCTTGCGGCGCTGGATTTCTACAACTCATGGGAGCAGGCGGTCCTGGAGGCCGCCGAGGCCGAAGATCCGTTCCAGCGTATTGTCGATTTGAGCGATCCCGTGCTGGAAAATCCGGCGATGCTCCTCATGCTGGACGGCAGCCTGGTCGCCTGGACAAAGCGCTACGAATACGAACAGATCAATCCGTTATGGGTTCACCTGATGAAGCACAAAACGCCGCCGCCGTTTTTTGATTATACCGCCCCAAACACCGGTGAGTGGACATTTGAACCGGCGGAGTACCGTACCGTCCAGGGAAATATTCTGGGGTTTTATCTTGCCGTGGCGGGGGAGCCGGTCGCCACCTTTACCGTTTCCGAATACGGGCGGCCCTTTGAGCCCTGCGATGTTCAGTGCCTGCGGGTGCTGAACGAAATTTTTTCACACATTGCCGCCACGCGCCGGCAAAGCCCGATCCGGCCCAACGCGGCGGTCCTTGCGGCGCTCCTTAACGGAGAGGAACCGGAACGGCCGCTCCTCAACCAGTTGAGCCGGACGCTTCCGCCGCCGCCCTGGGTGATTCTGGTATTCAGAGCCATGGAAAACAGCAATACCCGCATACTGCGGAGCGCCCTTGACCGGCAGCTCCAGCAGTTTACCGGCGTGGCGTTTTCGCTCGATTACGGCGGCGCGGTTGTCGCGCTCTGCGTCCAGGAAACAATGACCAGCCTTGAAAAAGAGATAAAAAATCACCGCCTGCACGAACACTGGCAGATCGGCGTGTCGCTGCCCTTTTCGGAGTGGACGGGCCTTCATTTTCGCTACGGCCAGGCGCTTTTTGCCATTGAGCAGGGGGTTCATCGCTCCGGGCGGCGGGAAATAAACGGATTCTGGCTTTGCCGGGATTATGCTTTTGAACAGATAATGGCGGTGATGTCGGAGGACAGCCGCATAACAGAATTACTGCACCCGGCGGTAAGCATTCTTGAGCGGTACGACACGGAGCACAACGCAAGCCTTGGTGAAACGCTCCTGTGTTATCTGGCCCACGAGCGGAACACCACGCTGACCGCTGAAATACTGCACCTTCACCGGAACAGCCTTTTGCACCGCATTGAGCGGATAGAAACCCTTACCGGCGCGGTGCTGGGCAATCCCGCCGAGCGGGCGTATATTTACTTTTCATATCTGGTCCGGGGCGCTGAAAAAAAGGCATAGCCGGGGCCCCGATCCCCAGCTATGCCAGGAGGAGAATGAATGCAACGCACATTCTTGATATAGATATACTGCGCCGCCTCTCCTCAATAAAGGTACAAAGTGAACAAATTTCATAAATTTTTTCCGGCGCTCACTGTGCAGACTGCACAGTGAATTTGACCCGGCCTAAAACGTGATCACCGCCTTGATCGTGTCTCCCCGGTGGGACTCTTCCACCGCGCGGCCTATCTCCGCAAACGGGTAATAACGGTTGAGACGGTCAAAGGGGAAGCGTCCCTGCCGGTAGTACGCGATCAGGAGGGGAATAAAGAGACGCGGGTTGGCGTCGCCTTCGACCAGGCTGACAATCGTTTTTCCCGCCAGAAAGAAGAACGGCATGGTGAGGGACATGGCGCTTGCGCCCACAGAGGCAAAGACGCCCCGGCACCCGGTGAGGCCCGCCTGAATCATCATTTCATTGCCTGATGTATCGAATACATAATGGGCGCCGCCATGCGTACACTCCCGGACGCGCGCGCCAAGGCTCATGGCGTCGCCAAAATCCTTGCGGTTGATCGTTCCGGTAGCGCCGAGTTCCCGGGCCAGGCTGAGGCTTGCGGGATTGCCGCCCACGGCGATAATTTCCCGGCATCCGGCAACGCGCGCCGCCATGATGGCCGCCATCCCCACGGTGCCGCAGCCAAAAATGGCGATACTTTCCCCAAACCGGGGCCTAAATGTGTTGAGCACCGCCCCCGCACCGGTCTGGATGCCGCAGCCGAGCGGCGCGCACATGGCAAGATCAATATCCGGATCGATTTTTACGACACTGCGGTAACTGGCCACGGAATATTCGGCAAAAGATGACTGCCCGAAAAACGTATGGATCTTTTGGCCGCCGGAAGAAAGACGGCTTGTCCCGTCGGCCATAACCCCGCCGAAGTTGAGAAAGCCCATTTTTTCGCAGTGCGCCGTGTCCCCGGCTACGCAGGCGGGACATTCCCCGCAGTAGGCGTAGGAAACAACCACATGGTCCCCGGGTGCGAGGTCTTTGACTCCCGCTCCTACCGCTTCCACGATACCAGCCCCTTCGTGTCCCGGCACCAGGGGAAGCGGAACGGGCAGTTCCTGGCTTTGGGCCACAAGATCCGTGTGGCAGATACCGGAAGCGGTATTTTTGATGAGCACCTCGCCCGCTTTCGGGCCGTCGAGGTCGATTTCTTCAATGATAAAAGGTCCGTTCTTTTCCCGGACTACCGCAGCCTTGATTTTCATGCGGGCCTCCCCCGGTTGGTTTGATACGCCGAAGAATCCCGGCATTGTACCGGGTTCTCCAACGTTTTAATTGTCCTTCCGAACCGGACGGCTGTCAAGAAAGCGCGGCGCGTTAACCGGCGGTGTCTCAGGCGTTTCCTTCGCCGGGAACGGGAACCGGATACTCCCCGGTAAAACAGCCGAGGCAGTAGGAGGCTTCGGGAGTGGCCTCCAGCGATTCGAGCAATCCTTCCACTGAGATGAAGGCAAGGCTGTTCGCGCCCAGGGACCGGCAGAGGGCTTCGGTGTTCGCGCCGCTACTGATCAGGTCCTTCCGGTGGGGCGTGTCGATACCGAAGTAGCAGGGGCAGCGCACCGGCGGGGAGCACACCCGGAAATGGACTTCCCGCGCGCCCGCGTCCCGGAGAATTGATACGAGGCGGCGGCTCGTGGTTCCTCTGACAATGGAGTCGTCGATTACAACAACGCGCTTCCCCCGGACTTCCCCGGCAATCACATTGTGCTTTACCGAGACGGCCCGTTCCCGCGTTTCCTGTCCCGGGGTGATAAAGGTGCGCCCCACATATTTGCTCTTCACGATGCCCACGCCAAAAGGCGTCCCCGTGGCGCGTCCGTACCCGATGGCGGCGCTTACCCCTGAATCGGGCACGCCAATAACGAGGTCCGCCGGGACGGCGCTTTCCCGGCCCAGAATTTCCCCGGCCCGGCTCCGCGCGCCGTTCACGTCAATGCCGTCAATAACGCTGTCGGGCCGGGCAAAGTAGATATACTCAAAAGAACATACTGCCCGGCGGGTTTTTTCAGTGAAGGTAAAGGAAAGCGTCCCTTCCCGGTTGATGATAACCACCTCGCCGGGTTCCACATCCCGGATGAATTCGCCGCCCACGGCGTCAATGGCGCAGCTTTCGCTGGCGAGGATCCAGCCGGCGCCAAGTTTCCCCAGGCACAGGGGCCGGATCCCGTTGGAGTCCCGCGCGCCCACCAGCGCGTCCCCGGTCAGCACCAGGAGGGCGTAGGACCCTTTGATAAATTTAATCGTATCGGTAATGGCCCGTTCGAGGCCCTTTTTATAATTTTTTGCGATCAGGTTGATGATAACTTCACTGTCGCTTGAGGAGGTAAAACTGATGCCCGCATCTTCAAGGAGTTCGCGGACCACGTCGGCATTGGTCAGGGTGCCGTTATGGGCCACCGCGATGGACCCCAGCTTGAAGCGGCTCACAAAGGGCTGGGCGTTTTCAATGATGCTTTCGCCGGAGGTTGAGTAGCGTACATGGCCGATGGCCGCGCCGCCGGAAAGCCCCGCAAGGGTTTCGGGGTTGAAAACTTCTCCCACAAGGCCCATGCCCTTGCGGCATTCAACGGTTCCCTCCCGCGCCACGGCGATTCCCGCGCTTTCCTGGCCCCGGTGCTGGAGGGAGAACAGGCCGTAATACGCCAGGGAGGGCGCGGCTTCAACGCCGAACACCCCGAACACGCCGCATGCTTCGCGCAATTTGTCCCCGTCATCGCAAAACCGGTTTTCATGCTGCGCGCCGTTTTCCCCGGCGTTTCCGTTTCTCATAAAAGCCGTCCCTTTGTAAAATCTGCCGTTCGATAGAAAATGGTTTGTACGGCGGGGTTTACTGCCATCTATCCCCATCGTTACTTTTTTCAACCGCCCCAAAAGGACGGGCAGTAAACCCCACGATGAATAAAAATCCTGTGCGCAATGGAGTCCTCACATTCCGATACGGTTAAGTATCTCGATGTACGCTTCTTTCACGCTGCCCAGGTCCCGGCGGAACCGGTCCTTGTCAAGTTTTTCCCCGGTTTTCGCGTCCCAAACACGGCAGGTGTCCGGGGAAATTTCGTCGGCGAGCACGAGGCCGCCACCGGGTTCAGAAACCCGGCGGTTTTCCGCACCGCCGTTTCCGGTCATGCCCGGAACGCGGCCAAATTCAAGCTTAAAGTCGATAAGCCGGATGCCCCGCCCCTCAAAAAAGGCGCAGAGAATTTCATTGATTTTGAACGAGTATGTCTTGATTTCCTCGATTTCCCGAAAGGTAGACGCGCCGATGGCGACGGCATGGTAATCGTTGATGAGCGGGTCTCCCAGGGCGTCGTCCTTGTAGGAAAGTTCAAAAACCGGAGTCAAAAGCTCCTTGCCCTCCGGAAGGCCGAGGCGTTTTGCCATCGAACCCGCCGCTACATTGCGGATGATCACCTCAAGCGGCACAATCCGCACCCTCCGGCAGAGCTGTTCCCGCTCATTGAGGCGCTCGATAAAGTGTGTGGGTACGCCTTTTTCCTCAAGGAGGCCGAAAATGCCCGTGGTTATGGCATTGTTGAAGACGCCCTTGTCTTCGATTTGGCCCTTTTTTTCGCCGTTAAAGGCCGTGGCGTCATCCTTGTAGTGAATGATCACCAGTTCCTCTTTTCCCTGCCAACCTTCCACGGCATAGACTTTTTTCGCCTTGCCCTCGTACAATTCCCCGCCGCGCCGGATACCGGCGGTGTCCCCGGTCAGTTTTCCCCCGCTCACAAGTCCACTCCTTCCGCTGACGCGGCAAAGGCGGCCTTCATCTCCACGCGCCATTCCTCAAGGCGTTTCCGCAGCGCTTCGTCCTTGAGCGCGAGAATTTCACCGGCCAGAAAACCCGCGTTGGCGGCGTTGTCCAGGCCCACCGTGGCTACCGGTACAGGCCGGGGCATCTGCACCATGGAAAGGAGCGCGTCAAGCCCAGAGAGGCCCCCGGAGCTGACCGGTACGCCGATGACGGGAATCAGGGTTTGGCTCGCAATCACCCCCGGAAGGTGCGCCGCGAGTCCCGCCCCGGCAATAATCACGCCGGTTTCTTCCGCCTCAAGGCGCTTCACCATCTCCGCAAGCAGTTCCGGCGTCCGGTGGGCGGAAATGATATGGGCGGAAAACGCCACCCCCAGTTCCCGCAATACGTCCGCGGCTTTTCGCATCACGGCCCGGTCCGATTCGGACCCAAAAATAATTGCCGCCTTCATGAGCCGACAGTAGCACAGAGGCCGGGAGCGGGGCAACCCATCCAGGCCGGGGTTCGCCGAATGCGAACATCCCGCTCCGTGTTCGGTCCGCCCGGCCCGGGCCGCGGGACTGATGTTCCGGCTGCCGGGCAAGTCTTCGCGCAATACGCCGCGGCGTATTGTGCCCATTCCTGCGCGGACATTTAAGCGGAATTTATCCGGAAACTCGAGTTAGTATTGAAGCAGTTTTTTGATGAACGCAATTAATGCCGGGCCGGCAGAAAATATGGACAAAACCGCCCCTGATGCGCGTCTTTCCGCGCGATCCGCGCCGCGAAGTCATTGCGTCCATACGGTGTTTTTACTGCGTAACAAATTCCGCGCCCCGCCTGTCAAGTACCCTGAGTTCCCGGAGGGCAAGGTACAAATAAGGATAATCATCTTCCTCATAGATTTTCAGGACGCCGGTCGCTTCCACCCAGGCGTCTATTTCAGGATACTGAACAAGCGTCCTGCTGCGCGGCTCCCAGGCAACCTCAAACCCGGCGTTTCCATCGCTTCCGCAGCAGCCGGGACCGTAGCGGATGACAAAACAGTAACTCTGGCCATCATACTGTTCCCGTTTGAACAACCCTTCAAGTTTCAGCGTCTTTCCCAGATACTCATCGCGATTAAGGTACACATCGTTTGTCTGCGCGATAAACATTTTTTCCCGGATCTCGATAACAGCGCCCGCAGGTTCTGCTTCCGCGTATGCGCCGCCGTCTGTTTCCGGGAATAACGCGGTTTCCCGGGCGGCCGCGCCGGCATTGCCGGCGGCTGGGTTCTCCGCTGCCCGTTCGTAGGGTATTGATGCGGCCCTGCCGTCCCTGCACGATGAGACAAGCAGCACTGCCGCCGCCGCGAATACACCGGCCTTTTTCAATCCGGTTCTCCCGTTTTTTACGGCGCCTGCAAGCCAAAAAACAGTAAAAACGGCAAGGTTGATCAAGACAACGCTCGCGCCGGTTGGCATTGCATATACATACGAAATGACAATGCCGGCAAAAAAACAGAGTATTGAAACACAGGCGGAACAAATGGTTACATCCCTGAATTTTCTGAAGAGCCGCATGGACGTAAGGGCGGGAAAAATGATCAGTGCGGAAATAAGCATTGCTCCCATCAAGCGCATTCCCAAAACAATCGTAAGCGCCGTTAAAAGCGCGATGAGCATATTGTATACGCCGGTTTTCAGACCCGCCGTCTTCGCGAATGTTTCGTCAAAAGTTATGGCGAACAACTTGTGATAAAACAGGACAAACAAAACGAGCACCGTTATTGATAGGGCGGCGCTTAAATACACATCGTTTTTGCTCATCGCGAGGATGCTGCCGAATAAATAATTGCATACATCGGTATTCATGCCCGTGGTTTGGGAAATAATCACCACGCCCAGTGCGAGGGAGCCGGTTGATACAAGCGCGATTGCCGCATCGCCCTTTATCAGGCTTTTCCCGCCGAGCCGCAGCAGAAAAAAAGCGGCGGCAATGACGACAGGAATTGAGACGGAAAGCGGCGCGGCATTGAACGCGGTGGCCAGAGCAAGCGAGCCGAATCCGACGTGGGAAAGGCCGTCGCCTATCATGGAATACCGCTTAAGCACCAGGCTGACGCCGAGAAGCGCCGCGCAGATAGACACAAGCGCGCCGACAAAAAACGCCCGTACAAGAAATGTGTAGGAAAACATTTCTTTCAATATGGAAACAATGCTGTCTGGCAATTTTATTCCCTCCCGGTCAAAAAATCTTTTGCGAATTCTGAATGTACATATTCAGATGTCTCACCAAAAAACCAGCCGCTGTTTTTAAGGTGCAGTATTTTATGAGCGAATGTCAGGGCGGCTTCCGTGTCGTGGGTTACCATGATAACGGTAATTCCGTCTTCGCTGTTGAGTTTTTTGAGAAGCGCGTATAATTCCGCGGACGCTGCGGGGTCAAGGCCCGCGGCCGGTTCATCAAGCGCCAGCAGTGCGTTTCCGGCGCATAGCGCGCGGGCAACAAGAACACGCCGCTGCTGGCCGCCGGATAATTCCCTGAAGCACCGGTTTTGCAAATCAAATATTTCAAGGCGCTTCATGTTTTCCGCCGCCTGAATTTTTTCATTCCGCGTGTAAAACGGACGGAGCCCCATGCGGCCCGTCATTCCCGACAAAACAACTTCTTTTACTCCCGCAGGAAAATCATTTTTCGCGGCGGCCTGCTGGGAAAGATAGCCCGTTGCTTTTCTGTCCGTTCCGGCGGAAAATATTACCGCTCCTTCCGCCGGATTAATAAGATGCAGCAAACCTTTAAGCAGCGTTGTCTTGCCGGAACCGTTTTCGCCCACTACGCATACATAATCGCCGGTATTTACCGTGAAAGAAAGGTTCCGGACAACGATATGCCCGTCATAGCCGAATGAGACATTCCGGCACATAATCGCGCCGGATGCGTTCTCATGGTTCATTTTCATGCCTCCTTTAGAGCCGGTGCGGCACAGCAGCGCGGCGTCGGAAGCAGCGGATTCAGTACCAGGCTTCCCGCAGCGGTTCCATATTTGCGCGTATGACATCCAGATACGCTACGGTGCCATAAAAATATTTTTTGGAGATATTGCGTGCGGAATGGAGCGGCAGTTTTTGCGCCCGGCGGCCCGCTTATGGTACCGGCCATTTCCCCGCCGGATAATTCAGCACGAAAAACGGCCGGTATCAGTGCGGCGTGGGTTTTAAGGGTTTCCGTAATTTCTCCTCCGGAAGCGCCCGCGGGAAAATTGTTTTCCGGCGCGTTTATTTGGTATGTATGCCGGATGGAAGCGCCATACCCGTCTTCCACAATGTGGGCATCTCTAAAAACTTCAGTTTTTAGAGATGAACCGCTTAAAAATGCGTGTTTCGCAGCCCATAGGGCGAGAAACCGCAAGGGAACCTCTGAAAACAACCGGTTTTTAGAGGTTCC
>JAITGJ010000058.1 GCA_031280705.1 Spirochaetaceae bacterium | reverse complement strand
GCCCGGCGTCAAAACGCCCCACCCCACTTCCTTTGAAGTCCGTTATGGACACCGTATCACGGGTCTCCAAAGTCTGTCAAGCGGTTTTTTCACTTTTTTTCAAAAAAGTGAAAAATTTTTGCTCTCTGGCCCTTCGACTTCCCCAAGCCCTCATGGGTTTGGGGATATCAGGGACCGGGCGCGCCCCTTCCCGGATAGCCCGCGAGTGGAGCTTTATGCTAGAATCAGCCGGTAATTTATGCGTATTGTGATAAAGCCCCGCCGGTTTGTGGGGACCGTGCGGGTACCGGCCTCCAAATCCCATACCATTCGCCGCCTCCTCATCGCTTCGCTTGCGGAGGGGGTTTCGGAAATCCGGTCGCCGCTTGACGCCCTGGATACCCGCTCCGCCCGCGCCGCGTGCCGCGCCCTGGGCGCGGAAATCTCCGCGCCGGGTGGTAACGGCGCGCCTTTTTCCTGGAGCGTGCGCGGTACGGGCGGCGCGGCGGGATTCGCGCGGGTCCCCGCCCCGGTTGATGTGGGCAATTCAGGGACCACGCTCTACTTCGCCCTTGCCGCCGCGTCTCTGGGCGCGGACGAGACGGCCTTTACCGGAGACGGTCAGATACGGCGGCGGAGCGCCGCGCCCCTGCTTGACGCGCTTTCCGCGCTGGGCGTTACGGCGCGGTCAAACGGGGGATGCGCGCCGCTTACGGTCCGGGGGCCGTGGCGGGGCGGACGGGTACGGCTCGCCGCGGAAACAAGCCAGTACCTCTCCGCGCTCCTCCTTGCCGCGCCGCTCGCGCCCGCCGGGACGCTTACGGAAATTGACGTGCCCCTCCTCAACGAACAGCCCTATATCGCCATGACCCTTTCGTATCTTGACGATCAGGGAATCACGTATGAAAAAGCCGGGGATTTTTCGTTCTTTCGCGTTCCTGGCGGCCAGACATACCGGGCCGCGCACGGAGCTGTGCCGGGGGATTTTTCGTCCGCCGCCTTCCCCGCCGCCGCGGCGGCCGTGAGCGGCGGTTCCGTTACGCTCCTCGGGCTTGACCCCCGTGATACCCAGGGCGACAAGGCGCTGTTTGATTTTCTCGCGCGGATGGGCGCGGAGGTTCTCTGGCAGAGGGCGGCGGACGGCGCGTGGGAACTTTCCGTTTCCGTGCGGGAGCCGCTTTCAGGCGGCGTGTTCGATCTTAACGCCACGCCCGACCTCCTGCCGGCGATGGCGATTATCGCTTCCCGCGCGGAGGGGGAAACCGCACTGGTCAATGTGGCGCACGCGCGTATCAAGGAAACGGACCGGATTACGGTGATGGCGGAAGAACTGGGGGCGCTCGGCATTGCGGCGCGGGAAACGCCGGACGGGCTTGTCATTCAGGGAACGCGCGGAGCCGCGCGGGGCGGCGCATCGCCGCGCGTGGTTAAAGGGCACGGCGATCACCGGGTGGTGATGGCGCTGGCCGCCGGAGCGCTGGGCGCTGACGGGCCGGTAGAAATTGACGGGGCGGAAAGCGCGGCGGTTACCTGGCCGGATTTCTTTTCCGCGCTGGGCGCGGCGGCGGACGGCCCCGGCGGCCCAACGGGGAACGGCGCGTAATGCGTGTGGTCATTGTCGGGGCGGGCACAACGGGCACCCAGCTTGCCAAGCAGCTTATCCGGGAAAAACACGATGTTTCACTTATCGAGTCGAACGCGGAAAAAGCGCGCCACGCCTCAAACCGGATGGACTGCCTTGTGGTGCAGGATGAGGGCAACAGTATCGGCGCGCTTACGGAAGCGGGCGCGGCAAAGGCGGACGCGCTGGTGTGCGTTACCGATTCCGATGAAGTGAACATGATTATCTGCGGCCTTGCCGAATCGCGGTATCCGGGGCTTCTCAAAATTGCCCGGGTGCGGAACGATGAGTACGCATCACTCAATCCATCCCCCCGGGACGAGGGGGACAAAAACGGCGCGCCGCGCGGAGCCGAAGCCAAAATGCTCGGCATTGATTATTTTGTGCGGCCCAATCTTGAAGCGGCCCGCTGGGCGCTTGACGCCATAGAGCACCGGGCCATGGGCAACATCATTTCCTTCGCCGGGACCATGTACGAACTTGGTACGATTGATGTCAGCGGAGGTTCCGCCCTTGACGGCATTTCCCTGATAAATTACCGTTCGCTTTTTCCGGCGGAAAGCCTGGTTACGCTGGTCGAGCGGAATGTGGACGGGGAGGAAACAGCGATACTGCCGTCCGGCTCCACAGTTCTTTCCGCGGGGGACCGGGTTTCCATTCTGTCCCGCGAAGAGGATATGGACCGCATTTTTCACCTTGCCGGGCAGGCCGAAAAACCGCTGCGCAGAATCGGCATCGCCGGGGGCGGGCGCCTGGGCAGCCTTATCGCCGAAGGGCTTTTTTCCAAACAGGATAAACCGGGCGCGGGGATTTTTTCCGGCCTCAAAAAATTTATCACCCGGCGGAACCGGCAGGTGGTGATTATCGAGGAAGATTACGAACTCTGTAAAAACCTGGCGGCGCGTTTTCCCGGCGCGCTCGTACTAAACGAGGATATTACCGATGAAAATTTTGTCGCCGAAGAACAGCTCGGCGATCTTGATCTTATCGTAACGGCGACCGGCAGGCAGGACTTCAACCTGGTTACCGCCGCCTATCTTAAAAGCCGGGGCGTCGCGCGGGCCATTACCATGGTAACCAGCCCCGGCTACGCGGCCATCGCGCGGCAGCTCGGCATCGACGTGGTAATTCCCCTCCAGTCCGTCGTTGTCGATACGATTCTTACGCGCCTCATGGGCGGGGGCATCACGGGCCTGCATCGCCTGGGCGAGGGGGGAATCGGCATTCTGGAATTTGAAATGGGGGTGAACGCCCCCTTCGCGGAACAGGCGCTCAAAAACTGCGCGTTTCCCGAAGGAACGCTCGTGATGCTCATCAACCGGGGCGGCCGGTCGTTCATCCCTAAAGGGGACGATACGCTCACGCCCGGCGACCGGATCATTCTGCTTGCCCGAAACGGAAACGAAAGCGAAATAGGCCGCCTTTTCAACGCGCCGGGCGCGGCGCATATTCCCGCCGTTATGGGCAGGGGCGGCTGACGAAGCGGCATGAAAAAAAACGCGCGAAAAACAAAGAAGGCCGCCGCCGCTTTTTTCTCCCTGGCGCGGCCGGTAGTTTTTCTGCTCGATATTGCCGCGGCCCTGATGCTCATCCCGCTTGGGTACGCCGCTTTTTTGGGAGACGGCGTTATGGTACGCGCCTTTGCCGTTCCCGCCGCGTGTGAACTGCTGGCCGCGCTGCCGTTTCATTTTTTTACCCGGCAGAAGCGGGTGGAATTCGGGCCCGCGGACGGGTTTATTCTGGTGTTTGCCGCGTGGACGCTGTCCATTTTTTTGGGCGCGTTTCCCTGGTTCCTGTCCGGGGAAGGGATCGGTTTTACCGACGCCTTTTTTGAAAGCAGCTGCGGCTTTGCCACCACCGGGGCCACCACTGTCGCCGACGTGGAAGCCCTGCCCCGGCCGCTTCTGCTCTGGCGGAGCCTGATACACTGGGCGGGCGGCATGGGAATTGTGCTTCTCACGGTTGCCCTTCTGCCGCTTTTTGGCATCGGGGCGTTCCAGATGGTCAAGGCCGAAACGCCGGGGCCGGAAAAGGAAAAGGTAACGCCAAAAATTACCGCCGCGGCGAAAATACTGTGGCTTGTTTATACGGCCCTTACGGCGCTGCTGATTCTGCTGTACCGGCTGGGCGGCATGGACTGGTTCGACGCGGTGTGCAACGCGCTTCCCGTTATGGCATCAGGCGGCGTAAGCACAAAAAACGCCGGCCTCGCCTTTTTTAATTCCCCGTTTATCGACATTGTTTCTACCGTGTTTATGCTTGCCGCGGGAATCAACTTCAATGTGTATTTCCGTCTGCTCCGGGGAAAATTCAGGGAAGTGCTGGCCAACACCGAATGCCGCGTTTACCTCGCCGTTTTTGCCGCGGCGTCCCTGATTATCGCGTGGTCCCTGATCCCCGGCTATGGGTCTATCGGCGCGGCGCTCCGTTACGCTTCCGCGCAAACGGCGTCCGTGCTTTCCACCACGGGAAGCGCCGCCGCCGATTATGAACGCTGGCCGCCCCTCGCGCAGGCCGTGCTCTTTGCGCTCATGTTTATCGGGGGCTGTTCAGGCTCCACCGCCGGCGGCATCAAAATCATCCGCCATGTGATTCTCTGGAAACAGGCGGGCAACGAGATACGGCGGATCATGTATCCCCGGGGGATTTTCGGCGTGCGGATAAACAATAAAACCGGAGACAAGCATGTCGTATACGGCGTGGCGGGCTTTATCGCCGCCTACGGCCTCGTGGTTCTTGCGACGAGCCTTGCCACGGCGGCAAGCGGCTGTGATATTCTTTCTTCGGTGGGAACAGCCCTCGCGGTAACGGGGAATGTGGGAATCGGTTTCGGCGCGTCCGGGCCCGCCGCGCATTACGGCGCGTTTCCCGCCGCGCTCAAGTGGTTTTATTCATTCGTGATGGTCGCGGGCCGCCTTGAAATCTGGACGGCGCTCGTCATTCTTACCCCCGGCTTCAGGCGGCATCGCCGGGGACGGCGGTGAACGGCGTGGATACCTTGCTCGCCCGCGGCCTTGCCGGTTTTGGCGCGCGCGACCGGGACGTTGCCCGCATCACCGGTCCCCGCGCGGGCGAGATCGGACGCCTCCTCGAAGCATACGCCGATGAAATCACGCTCTTTAATCCGGCGCTCGGTCTGGTAGGGGCCAAGGACCGCCGGGAACTGATCGTCAAACATATTCTGGATTCTCTCGCTCCCCTGGGGCCTGTCGCCCGGCTTCTTGAGGAAGCCGCCGGTTCAGGCAATGCGCCGGTTGCCGACGTGGGATCCGGCGCGGGGCTTCCGGGCATACCGCTTGCCATCGCGCTTCCCCGCGCGCGCTTTACCCTGATTGAGCGCATGGGCCGCCGGGCGGGCTTTTTGCGGAACGCGCTCGCGGTACTGGGCATCGGCAACGCGGAAGTTGAGGAAAAGGACCTGGAGCGGGCGGCAAAGGGCCGTTTTTCCCTCGCGGTATTCCGGGCCTTCCGCCCGCTTGAACCGGCGCTGTTCCGCGCCCTTTCCGGCATCCTCGCCCCGGACGGCGCGCTCGCCGCGTGGAAGGGCCGCCGCGCCGTCATCGATGCGGAACTTGCGGCCCTGGGCGGGGCGCTTGACGGTTTTCGTGTCGAGATTCACTCCACGCCCGTGCCGTTTCTTGACGAAGAACGGCATGTCGTGCTTATCAGGCGATCCTGAAAGACTGGACGGGAACGATAAGGCTGCGTCCGGCAGGACTCGAACCTGCTGCCTACGGATTCGAAGTCCGTCGCTCTATCCACGTGAGCTACGAACGCAAACCGGTCCGGAACCGGCAGGGTGGATGACGGGGTTTGAACCCGCGACGGCCAGATCCACAATCTGGAACTCTACCACTGAGCTACATCCACCATAGTGCGATACGGTATTACTATGCGAAAAAAACCGGTCTCTGTCAACTGCCCAATATCCGCATTGCCCAATATCCGCATTCATGCGGATATTGGCCCGATGCTCAACTCCGCGCAATCCGCCTCCGTGCGCCGGGATTGCCGAACAGGCCCGTTATCTGCTACCGTAAAAGGGCGTGCCGCCGTGCGGGGGCGCGGTCCCGGCGGCGCGGGCGGCATGGACGGGAACCGCCCGGATTATCGAACACGTTATTGAAGCAAAACCGGGGACATTCGCAAAATATACCGGAGGGTAATTGTGGCCAAATCAAGCGAAACATCGGAAAAAACGAGAGTTACGCCCCTTACAACGGGGGAAGAAAAGGAAAAGGCGCTGGAAGCGGCACGGCTTCAGATTGAAAAACAGTTTGGCGCGGGTTCGCTTATGAAGCTCGG
The DNA here is from genome assembly GCA_031280705.1 of Spirochaetaceae bacterium. Classification (GTDB taxonomy): domain Bacteria; phylum Spirochaetota; class Spirochaetia; order Treponematales; family Breznakiellaceae; genus JAISQV01. The sequence continues at coordinate 1,440 of JAITGJ010000058.1, read as the reverse complement.
CGCCCACGTCAACGCGGCGGGAATCGAGACGGTGCCCTCAGGCTCCATACTGCTTGACGAGGCGCTCGGCATCGGGGGGTATCCGCGCGGACGGATAATCGAGATTTTCGGCCCCGAGTCGTCGGGAAAGACCACGCTGGCGCTTCACGCCATTGCCGAGGCGCAAAAGCTGGGCGGGATAGCCGCCTTTGTGGACGCCGAACACGCGCTGGACCCGGTATACGCAAAAAATCTCGGCGTTAATATCGAGGACCTCTGGATTTCCCAGCCCGATACGGGGGAGCAGGCGCTCGAAATTACGGAAAACCTCGTGCGCTCAGGCGCGGTGGACGTCATCGTGGTGGATTCCGTGGCGGCGCTCACCCCCCAGGCGGAAATTGACGGCGATATGGGGGACGCCCACGTCGGTCTTCAGGCGCGCCTTATGAGCCAGGCCCTGCGGAAACTTACCGCGACCATCGGCAAATCCCGGACGATTCTGATTTTTATCAACCAAATCCGGATGAAAATCGGCGTCATGTACGGCAATCCCGAAACAACCACCGGCGGAAACGCCCTTAAATTTTATTCATCCGTCCGCCTTGAGGTCCGCAAAACCGAAACCATTGAAGCGGGCAAGGACGAAGACGCCCTGGGAAACCGGGTGCGGGTTAAAGTGATAAAAAACAAAGTCGCGCCGCCCTTCCGCCGGGTGGAACTTGAGATTATTTTCGGCAAGGGGGTTTCCGCGCTGGGCAGCATCCTTGACGCGGCGATCAAGTACAACCTTATCGACAAAAAGGGCGCATGGTATTCCTATGGCGAGGAAAAAATCGGTCAGGGCCGGGAAAATGTGAAACTCTATCTTGAAGAGCGGGCCGGACTTGTGGGGGACCTTGAGACTAAACTCCGTAAACTGATGTTCACCGACCGCTTCCAAACGCCGGGAACGGCGGAAAAGAAGGCCGCAAAAGCGGGACCGCCGGAAGCGTCGCCAAGTATGGCGTCGCCAGGTGTGGCGGCGCCAAATATGGCGTCGCCAGGAATCGCGCCGGACACGGACACGCCGCCCGATGCCGCCGCCGAATCAGCCGCGGCGGCCACCCTGAGCGGCGAATACCCGGTGGAATCCGGCGGCGCGAAAAACGGCGCCTCCGGATTCGGCGTAACGGAAGTCGCCCAGAAAGAACCCGCGTTTGAGGAAGAACCGGCCCCGCGCCCCCGGGGACGCCCGCCCGCTGCCCGTGCCGCGCCGGAAGCCGCGCCCAAAGCGGCGGAACCGCCGGCGCCCCGGCCCGGTCCCGGACGGCCCCGGAAAAACACCGTTCCCGTGCCGGACGGGCTTTTCTAAACCTGCCCAACACCGCGCAGCGGTGTTGGGCTTTGGGCGTTTACGCGGCGAACACGCCACGCGGGGTTCCCCGGCGGCGTTTTAACGGCGAAAAGGCGTCCGGCTCGCGT
>JAITGJ010000011.1 GCA_031280705.1 Spirochaetaceae bacterium | reverse complement strand
GGGAGCCTGCCCAAAACCCGTAGGGTTTTGGGCTTGGGATATGCCCCCGCCCTGGGTTTTGCGGCTGCGCCGCAAAACCCAAGCCCAAACCGCTGTGCAATTTGGGCAAGCATAAGATTATAGTATCAATTATCTTATTTATTAACCCCATGGTACGATGTTCGGCCATCAAAATCAGCCTTTTCGCTACAATACCTTACTATGGGATTCCGGGAGAATTTGAAGTCTGAATTGACCTACTCCGGTATGACCGCAAAGGAGCTGTCCGCCCGGTCGGGAGTAAACAAATACAGTATTGATAATTATCTCAACGCGCGCGGACAGGTGCCTTCCGCGGAAGCGGCGGTGCGGATAGCCCGCGTTTTGGGCGTGTCCGTTGAGTATCTGGTTACCGGCGAAGAGGCGTCTCCGCCGCCCGCCCTGCGCGTTCCGGCCGGGGAGGCGCACGCCATCGCCCGCTTTGCCGAACAGTTGACCGAAGCGGACCGTAAATTCGCGCTTGAGTTTATCAAGTGGATGAAAGACCGCGCGGAGAGCGTGGCAAAGCGCCGCCCGTTCCGGTAACCGCTTTTGCCGCGCCGGGGGGGGGGCCGTATCCGGCGGCCCGGCGCTTGCGCCGGGGCAGTTTATTCGTGCCGCAGGGGGTTTAATGCCCCGCCCTTTGGGGCGAGGTATATGATTGCGCGATGCCGTTTGCGCCGAGTTTACGCGCCGCGGCGGCAAACAATTCCGGCAGTTCAGCGGCCGCGCCGCGCGCGTTCCATGCGGGGTCCAGACAATTTCCCGGCACAAAACGCCGGAACACCCAGGGGCCGCCCGCGGCCAGGGGCGCGAGCGCCGCGATGTCCGCCGCGCCGAACGCGCCGTCCGGCAGGGCAAGGCTCCGGTATTCCCGTTGAATGTCCGTCCCGGCGATGAGCCGCGCGCTTTCCGTAAGGCGTTTGCCCGCGTCGCTTTGGCCCGTTTTGCCGGGCGCCAGTTCGCCATAACGCTCCGGCGCGACTTTGAGGTCCAGCGCGATATAGTCGGGCCGCGCGCGCGCATCCCGGAACAGCGCCGCGAGGACGCGGGGGTTCATGCCGTTGGTATCGAGTTTGACGGGAAAGCCCTGTTCGTGCAGCGCCGCGATAAGCGCGGGAAGCGCGGGATGGGCCGTGGGTTCCCCGCCCGAAATGACCACGCCCCCCAGCACTGCCCGCCGTTTTTCAAGGTGGGCAAGGGCGCTTTCAAGGGAGCGCATCCCGGGCGGCAGCAGGAGGCCGGAGGCGGCGGGAAGAACCAGTTCCCGGTTTTGACACCAGGGACAGCGGAGGCCGCAGCCGGGCAGGAAAAGCGCCGCCGCGATTCTTCCCGGCCAGTCGACTGCCGTTGTTTTTCGAAAAACAGCCGCCGGATACGGCGGCGCCGTATCCGGTGCGTCCCGCCTAAACGGCGATAAGCCGTTCGATGCTTCCGGCATCCAGGGCCCGGCCTTGCTCCTCTCCCTGGGGGCTAAGGAGTATTGCCGTCGGCGTGGAAAAAACCTGACGCCGCACCGCTTCCGCCATGCCGTCTTCGGTGTCGGCGTTTATCAGGTCCACGGGGATGCCCAGCGAGCCCGCGGCGTCTTTCGCCCCGGGACAGCGCGGGCAGGAATCGCGCACAAAGAGAAGCAGCCGGTTCGCCCCGTCCACGGTGTTTGGCATCGCCAAAAAAGGTCCCGCCATATTTGGCGCCGCCATCATTGGCGAAGCCATCAGTGGCGATGCCATCATTGGCGCCGCCATACTTGGCGAAGTGTCCGGGCGCGTCTCTTCCGGCGTGAGGAAAAGTTTCCGTTCCCCGTACTCTTCCCGCTTGCCTTTGTTCCAGTTCCGCACCGACCGGTAATACCCGACAATGCGGCTGTACACTTCCGCCGGCGTTCCTTCCGCATGGGAAAGGGCCTCCCGCGCCGCGGCAAGGTCTTTGTCGATAGCCTCAAGGGTTCTCATCATGTTTGCTCCAAAAGAGCCCGAAAACCGGGATTTTGCGGTTTATTGACCACAAAAATCCACAATTTGAACAGGCTCTTAAATGTCTGGGGAATTTCCCCGTTTAACGGCGTCCATACCGGACGCCGCGTAAAACCTGTGGTTACGCCGCGCCGCGGGCTTATACGGCCCGGGCAAGCAGCGCCGCTTCCCGCTCCTTTTCAAGTTCCGCGATGCGCCGCCTGATTTCCTCTTCCGCTTCTTCCCGGCAGGCGGGGCAGAAAAAGTGTTCGCCCTTGAGGTAGCCATGAACGGGACACACCGAGAAGGTAGGAGAGATGGTGAAGTAGGGTATGCGGTAATGATGGGCGATTGCCTTGACCAGATCGCGGCAGGAACGCCAATCCTCGATAGCCTCCCCCAGAAAGGCGTGGAACACGGTGCCGCCCGTATAGGCCGTCTGGAGGCTTTCCTGGAGGTCCAGCGCGTCAAAAATATCCTCCGTAAGCATAACCGGAAGCTGGGTGGAATTGGTATAGTACGGTTCGTCCGTTCCGGCGGTAATAATCGCCGGGTATTTTTCCCGGTCGTGCTTGGCCAGGCGGTACGAGGTGGATTCGGCCGGGGTTGCCTCAAGGTTGAACAGTTCCCCGGTTTCTTCCTGAAAGTCCTGGAGACGGCCGCGCATATAGCCGAGCGTCCTGACGGCAAAATCACGCCCCTTTTCCGTGGCGATACCGCGGTCTTTTCCCAGAAAATTGAGGAGGCATTCGTTCATGCCCACCAGCCCGATAGTGTTAAAGTGATTGTCAAGTCCGGCGAGGTAGCGTTTGGTGTAGGGGAATAATCCTGAGTTGAGCAGTTTTGTTACCACTTTACGCTTGACGATAAGGCTTTCTTTGGCCAGGTTCATCAGGCGATCCAGCCGCGCGTAGAAGTCCTGTTCGTTTTTGGCGAGGTAACCGATGCGGGGCAGGTTGATCGTTACCACGCCGATGGAGCCGGTAAGTTCGTCGGAGCCGAACAGCCCGCCGCCCCGTTTTCTGAGTTCCCGCTTGTCAAGCTGGAGGCGGCAGCACATGGAACGTACATCGCCGGGGTCAAGATCGGAATTGACAAAATTCTGGAAATAGGGGGTGCCGTAACGGGCGGTCATTTCAAAGAGCAGGCGGGCGTTATCGCTGTC
>JAITGJ010000235.1 GCA_031280705.1 Spirochaetaceae bacterium | reverse complement strand
AAATGCCCCTGCAAGGCCATCATGTCAGGGTCGTGCGCCTGGAGGCGAAAGGCCCGGTGCAGAGGACCATGAAGCGATGTATCGTGAGCCGATGGCTCCTCATAATATTTGTGTGTCCGGCGGATGCCACGATGGTGGCAGCGGGCCGCGTGGCACGGTCCTCTGCTGGGCCCGGGGGGTAGTACCCGGCAATGTGAAATTATGGACATTTCAAAGGTCAGATGAGGGACGGTCCAGCTAATCGCCCCAACCGGGGCGCCGTCACCGCACCCCCACGACAGAGACCCCCCCCCGCCTGATCCGCGAAGAGCCGCCTTACCATATCCGGCGGCGGACCTTCAGCGCCTGTAAATACTATACCTAACACGGCTCCCTCCGGGTAAGCTGTTTTCCAGCCGGTCTTTCCGGGCTCCCCCTATTATAGTATAGTGCATCTGGAGGATAAAGCCATTACCCGCTTGCGCATCCATCCGGTACTAACCGAAATCGCCGCGCTGTTCGCCGCCCGGGGAAAAGAAATATACCTGGTGGGCGGCGCGGTTCGGGACATGCTCCGGGGCGGCGCGGCACAGGACTGGGACCTTGCTACCAACGCCCTCCCCGAAGCCGTAAGCGCTATTTTCCGGGAGGCCGTGCCCCGGGGCAAGGTCATCCCCACCGGGATTAAGCACGGAACCGTAACGGCGCTCTACCGGAACCACCAAATGGAGATTACCACGTTCAGGACCGAGTCCGCCTACTCCGACGGACGCAGGCCCGACACGGTCCGTTACGCCGCCACTATTACGGAAGACCTTTCCCGCAGGGACTTTACCATGAACGCCATTGCCCTGCGTCTGCCCGGCGGGGAGACGGTAGACCCCTTTGGCGGCGCGGCGGATATTAAAGCCGGGATCATCCGCTGCGTGGGAAATGCCGCCGGCCGTTTTTCCGAGGACGGGCTGCGCCCCCTGCGGGCGGTCCGTTTTGCCGCTCAGCTCGGCTTCACCCTGGAAAAAGCAACGCTGGACGCGATAGGCGGCGTGTTACCCGTAAGCGCCAAAGTCTCGGCGGAACGGGTACGGGACGAGCTTGAAAAGATACTCGCTTCTCCCCGTCCTTCCCACGCCCTGCTCCTCATGGAACAAACCGGCCTCCTTAAGCTGTTTCTCCCCGAACTTGCCGCCTGCCGGGGCATTGCGCAAAAAGGCTTTCACCGGTTTGACGTACTGGACCATTCCCTTTTGGCCTGCGACTACGCGGCCCGGGAGCAGTTCCCCCCGGAAGTATGCGCCGCCGCCCTGTTACACGACATCGGCAAGCCCCTGACCCGCGCAATGGACGCAAGCGGCGTATGGACTTTTTACCGGCACGAATCTGAATCCGTTCTCCTGGCGCGCGCAATCCTCACCCGGTTCCGCTGGCCAAACGCCTTTATCAACACGGTCTGCCATCTGGTACAGGAGCACATGTTTCATTATACCGAAGACTGGAGCGACGCGGCGGTCCGCCGTTTCATCATCCGCGCCGGTAAGGCCAACCTTGAAAACCTCTACCGGCTCCGCCGCGCCGATTCCGCCGCGATGACCGGGACAGAGCCCCTGGCGGACATCCTCCTGCCCCTGGTTTCCCGGGTGGACCGCATCCTCAGCAGCAGCCGCGCTCTTTCCCTCAAGGACCTGGCCGTAACGGGGAAGGACCTTGCGGCCACCGGTATACCGCCCGGAAAAACCATGGGCCGCATCCTCAATGAACTCTTGGAAACCGTACTGGACGATCCGGAGCAAAACACCCGGGAACGCCTCCTTGCCATCGCCTTGAAGCTCCACGAGCGCTCCGCCTGAAACGCGCGGAGCTAGGCAATGATCATTACGGAGGTCAAATTGCGGGTTTGCGCGGGGAATCAGGGGCTGGCCAGCGCTTCGCAGGCCAAGCGGGCCGCTTCCTGTTCGGCGCTCTTTTTGTTCCGCCCCGTGCCCGGGCCGTAGACCTTGCCGTCCACGAGCACTTCCATCCAGAACAGGCGCTCATGTTCGGGGCCGGAATATTTTATCAAGCGGTACTCGGGGTAGGTGCGGAAATGGCTCTGGCAGAGTTCCTGGAGCAGGGATTTATAATCACGGTGATAACCGGATTCCGCCACCCGGTCTATTTCGGGGGTAAAACAGCGGCTTACCAGGGCAAAGGCCGCTTGATAACCGGAGTCAAGGTACAAGGCGCCGATCAGCGCTTCGAGGGTGTCGGCAAGAATCGCCTTTTTGGTCCTGCCGCCGGAAAGGTCCTCCCCCTTTCCCAGGAGCAGCATAGTATCAATTTGGAGCACCCGGGCCACGCCTGAAAGCACCTCCTCGGAAACCACCACGGACTTTATCTTGGCAAGCTCCCCTTCGGTTTTGCCTGAGTATTTCCGGTACAGCAGCGTGGCGCATACCGCGCCCAGGATGGAGTCCCCCAGGAATTCAAGGCGCTCATTATTGATCTTGCCGCCTTCAGGCGATTCATTTGACGCGGACCGGTGCGTGAAAGAAAGGTTCAAAAGCTCAAGGCTTTTGAACCTGAAACCGGCGGTCTTCTGAAATGCCGCCAACTGTTTTTTTCTTCCCGGCTCCAGACCCGCCCCGCCCGTCAACGCGCCTGATTGCACCTGCAAGCGCCACGTCAACGGGCGCATCTTATTTTTGCTGGGATATAATATAGTCGTAAGCGTCCTTGACCGTCTCGAATTCATTGGCCTTTTCATCGGGAATGGAAATACCCATTTCTTCCTCGATGGCATAGACCAATTCATAGGTATCCAGACTGTCGGCGCCCAGGTCCTGGCGGAAAGACGCTTCCATCGTGATCTTTCCCTCATCAACTTCCAATTTCTCAGCGATGAGTTTTTTCATTTTCTCAAACAATTCGTCCATTTTTCCCTCGCTATTCGGTTAGACTTTTGAATCCGGAATAAGCACCTGTTTTCCCCGGTAAAAACCGCACTTGGGACAGGCCCGGTGCAGCAGCACCTTGTTGCCGCAGGTTCCACATTCAATCATGGTAGGAGCGGTAAGCTTCATGTTTATCGACTGCCGGCGGCGGGTCCGGGCCTTCGATGTTTTAAATCTGGGTACAGCCATATCAAAACCTCTCTAATACCGGGATACTAACACAAATGCCGGTTTGTGTCAAGATAGCGCGTTGCCTCATGAAAAATGTTACCGAAAAAAGGTCATGCCTCAAATTGAAAATGTTACCCAAATGATAGTAAGGACGCCTGAGGGAGGGCGTCCGAATGGGGTTAACAATGCGCGAGAGACAGGCGGTAACGAGGGAATATAAGCCCCGCTACCAAAAAGCGACAAAAAAAGACAAGCGGATTTTGCTTGACGAATTCACCCGGCTCAC
>JAITGJ010000216.1 GCA_031280705.1 Spirochaetaceae bacterium | reverse complement strand
TCGCGTCTATCGTTATTATACACCCCGCTATCGCTATCTGCTCCAGCAGCACCGGGATAGCGGTGATTTCGTTGCTTTTCGCTTCCGTCTGCACCTGGGCGAACACCAGTTGGTTCTCCGTTGCCCACGCGCTTACCATGTGTATTGATTTCGCCTCCGTCCCCGCCTTGAAACGGCTGTTTGTCGCCATCCCCCTCATCGTCTTCCCGTCTATCGCTATCACTTCCCCCTTTATGTCCCGTTTGATGTCCCGTACCCAGTTCATAAAGCACGATTCCAGCAGTTCGCTCCGTATCGCCCCCAGCACCCGCCGGTATACGTCATGCTTGGGTATGCCTTCCTCCAGAGCCAGAAACTTGCACAGCCACTTCTTCCGCATGACCCCGTAGCGCTCTATCGATTCCCAGCCGTCCGCCCCGCTTATCACCGCCAAAAACGCTATCACGATGACCTCTATCAGCGGGTACTTCTTGTTCTTGGTCTCCCGCCTCGGGTCTTGCACCGCTGAGAAATACTCCATCAGCGGCGGTAATCTCCGGTCTTCCATACTCCCCTCCCGGATAGGTATTGGCTGACTTCGATTATACTCACTTTTTGTTCAGTGGTTATATAGTGCGCTAGCCCTGCATAGCGGCGCGTTGTCCATTGACCGGTAAAACGCCGCGTTATACAATATCCGGGGCTTTTTTACCGGAAAGCGGGGCAAACACATGAATATACGGACGGCGGTTATTTCTGACTTTGACGGAATCACGGCGCTTGAGAAACAGGTCTTTGACCTGCATTACCGCGCGCGGCCCGACATAATCGGCCGGGAAAAGATGCCGCTTGGCCCCGCGGATTTCAAAAAGCGCCTTGCGGATAAAGACTGCCGTATCTTTGTCGCGGAAGAACAGGACGCCCTCGCCGGATTTTGTGTGCTTCAAAAAAAGCGCATAACGGATCACCCGGTTTTGAGCGATATGGAATATATCGAGATAGAAGATTTGTGTGTTGATAAAAACCGGCAAAACAGGGGTACCGGGAAAAAGCTGTTTGAATGGGCGGCGGCATACGCAAAAGCCGAAGGAATCAACCGGATGGAATTAAGCGTGTGGGCGTTTAACAAAAACGCGGCGGGTTTTTATGAACATCTTGGCATGCAGACAAGAACAAGCCGGATGGAAATAACCCTGTAGCCGCGTTATGCAATACGCCCGCCAGGCCGCCCGCATGGAGGCGCATGGCGCATTGCCGGGACGGTAAAGCCGGGAATCTCACACAAAAAGTTCGCGGGTGCCGGTCCGCCATTCTTCCAAGGCTTCAAGCACCAGTTTTTCCACCTGAAGCCACGTATCGGCGCGCGGCGGCGGAAGATCGCGGTTGGTGGAATTGGTAAAAACAATGGTGTTGCAGCCCAGCGCCCGGAGTTTCTGGATATTTGCCGGGGCGTCGTCAATATACACATGCGCCCCCACCGCGCCTTTGTCCGCCATAAAACAAATATCCCAGTAGGGAATGTCCCAACTGTCCAGCCAGTCCACGGTTTGGGTGATCGACGCTTTATGAAAATACTTGAGGAAAAGCCGGTGGGTGATAATTCTGATACGGATGCCCCGCGCGGAAAGTTTTCTCAGCACGGCCGGGGCGTCTTTTACGGGCGCCATGTCCCGGAACAGGTTCCGCTGGGTTACGGCGAACCGGTGCAGACGGTCGTAGCCGCCGTAGGTGTCGATATTCCATTCCTCAAAGCCGTAACCCACTTCGGCGGTGAGCGATTCAACGGACCGGTCAAGCCATTCCGCGGCGATCTTCCGCATCGCGCCGTAAAAATCACCCACCACGCCGTCAAGATCGACCCCCAGAATGAAGGTATTTTCGTCCACGGTTTCCCCGCCTTGTTTTGAACCGGCGTCTCAATAGCCGTCGGACATGGCCCGGTTAAGATCGCGCTGATACAGTTCCTGATAGGCGAAACTGCGGCCTTTTAGTTTTTCCTTTACCGGCTGGGAAAAGGGCATAAAGCGCCAGAAAATGCCCCGCATTTCCTTGTCCAGTTTTTGGGTGCCTTCGGATTCTTTCGTCATCCAGGTGATATAATCCTGAATAAAGTATTCCTTGATATCCCCCTTGAGTTTATGGGCGGTGAACCACTGGTAATAATTTCCCGTGAGACCCTCCTCCATCCAGTAAAATGACGCTTTTTCCTTCGCCACCTGCCAGCGGAGATCGGCCACCGCCGAAAGGATGGCGATGGCGAGGTTTTTCGGATACATGGGCACGGCGATGCGGCCCCGGCTTGTCGCCCGGTTATAGCGGTCAAAGGGTTCCCAGCAGACGCCCGTGTCGCCGTAGCAGGGGATAAGAATCACAAAGGGGACGATGCGGTTCGCCTTGCTCCGGTACACCCGGTGAAAAGCTTCCGTATCAACGCTTTCTATCCACGAAAGGACCGATACGACATTTTCGCGGGTGGCCACATCGTTCGGCCCGGAGCGGAAATATTCCCCGGTACAAACGGGAAAGTGATTCCCCTGGCGGCCGATGGTCATTTTCGCCATTTGCCGGATCGTTCCGAATTCGGCGTCCACCGCCGCGGTATCTACTTCTTTTGCCCCGCCTTCTTCCTCGACCTTGCTTTCAAGCGTCTTGACATCGGCGCCGGCCGCCATAAAGTCGCGGATCAGGGTTTCCAGTTCCCGGTCGGATTTGAGCATCTGCTTGGAGAGTTCCTGCATTTCCGCAAAGGCCCGCTTCTGGCTTTCCGTATAGGGACCATTGATGCCGGGGAATTCCGGCAGGGGGTTGTGCGTCCCCAGGGCCGTTACCCGTTCCTGGAGGGCGCGTTCGAGGTTGTTCCGCTCCTCGTTTTTCGACGCCAACAGACTTTTTGCCCCGTCACGGCGGCCCCGGGCCTTTTCAAGAAGCGCCGTCAGTTTGGAAGACGTATTGCCGCCTTTGCCGGCGACGGGCCCTTCATCGGTCGTGGATGGCCGTACCTCTCCCGTGCCCACGGCGCGGAACCACTCATCAAGATAATAGAGGGGCACGCCAAGGTTGTTGTCCACGATAATTTTGCCGAAAAAATCCCGTTGTTCCTGCTGGAGAAGCGTCGGGTGCAAAATGTTGAAGCGAAGGAGGAATTTTTTCGCATCCGGAATCTTTCCCGACGCCTTTTTTGCCACGGAGCCGAAAAAATCCCAGTACGCCGTGGTAATCTGCTGGCGGAACACGGTCCGGTCCTTGGGGTCTTTTGTGGCAATGTACTTCTGGAGGATGCCGTGTATCCGCTGCGCACTATCGCCTTCCCCGGACAGCGCGGTTTTGTAGTACGCCGCATCGGAAAAAACCCCGCTCGGGGCGGCTTCCAGCTTTTTGCTGATCTTCGGGAGGCTCTGTTCCGCAAGGTCAACCCCGCCGCCGGCATCCTCTTCGCCGGAATTTTCTCCGGTGTCCCCGTCCGGACCGGGAAACACGCCCATGTCCCGTTCCGCCGCCACAGATATGCCGCCGGTTATTTCCGGGTCCAATAGAGCCGCGATTTCGGGATCCAAATCATTCTGAAACGCTTGTTCCTGCGCCATAGTGGAAATTCACCTTTCAATGCAAAACTTTTCTATAAGAGTATGCGTTTTCCGCGTCTCCGTCAAGGAAAGGCACGGGCGTATGCGGCGGGGCGGAACGCGCCTTCCCGCCCGGCGGGCGCGTTATCCGCGCGGCACACCGGGAATTCGCGCTTAATCTGATAAAAAAACTATGGAAAAAATCTGAAACTTGCAGTATAATTGAATAACCGTACGAAGATTGGGGTCAAGGAGCAGGTGTGTTGAGACGGGATTTCCCCAAGATCCACTTTTACGATCAAGATTTTGTGGATATTTATGATAAAACCTGGGAATGGATTCAGGATTGCTGGAACGCGGGGGGCGAAAAAAGCGCCATCGAGGGGAAATTTTTTTCCTGGCCCGGAAGTCCGGTCGTGTACCAGGCCGACGCGGTTTTTTCCTCTTTTTTTCTGGTTTACTCAAACCGGATTTATCAGGCTCATCCCACGCTGGATGTATTCTACGGCCGGCAGGAACCCAACGGGGCGATCCGCGCGGCGTACAATGTCGAAACGGGTCTCCCGGAAGTGGGAAGCGACAACCCCGAAGGGCTCGCGCTGCCCCTCTTTTCATGGGCGGAATTCAACCTGTATCATAAAACGGCGAACAAAAAACGCATCAAGGATGTGATTCCGATACTCCAGAAGTATATCGCCTGGATAGACGAGACCTTCAAGCGGCCCTGCGGCCTGTACGAGGTGCCCCTGGCCGCCACCGGGATGGCGAGTCCCGCGCGGGAGCGGGCGGCGTATCCGGTTGACTTTAACGCCGTGATGGCGGTTAACGTGCTGTACCTTTCCGCGCTTGCCGATATCCTCAACGACAAGGAAGCGAGCTTCCAGTACAAAAAACAGTATTTTTCCCTTAAAACCCGCATCAATGATTATATGTGGGACGGCGAGGACGGTTTTTACTACGATATTGACGCGGACCTCAAAAAAATCAAGGTAAAAACGCTGGCCGGTTACTGGCCCCTCCTTGCCGAAATTCCCAGCGACGACAAGGCCGAACGGATTATCGGCAAGCTCCAGGATCCGGCTTTTTTCGGGACGCCGCACCCTTTTCCCTCCATGGCCGTGAGCGAGCCGTCCTTTTCGGAGGAGGGCCGGGGTTTCGCGGGGTCGGTGTACCCGCACCTTACGTTTATGGTGATAAAGGGCCTGGAGCGGTACCAGCGCTGGGATTTTGCCCGGGAATGCGCCACGCGGCACCTGTACTTCGTGCTTGACTCCATGAGCCCGGACGGGGACCACCACAAGGGAAACCTTTGGGAAGCGTATCTGCCCCAGCGGGAGGGACCCGCGTGCTGGCCGGAACAGCCGGACTTTCCCCGCGCCCAGTATCTTACCTACGACGCGCTGTCTACCATCAGCCTGACCATAGAAAATGTGGTGGGTCTTTTTATCTCGCTGCCCCGGAAAACCGTGGACTGGATCATCCCCAATCTGGAAATCATGGGGATAGAAAATCTGTCGCTCAAAAAAAACATGATAACGATACTGTCCAACAAAAGCGGGCGGGGCTGGGAAATCCACATGGAGAGCGAAAAACTCTACTACTTTACGATAAACATTTTGGGGAAAAAGAAGAAAACCCTGCCCATTCCGTCGGGCAAGTGCTCCATGCTGATAGACAAGCTCTAGGGAAGCACTGATTTATGGGGAATAAATCAGTGCTCTTTGAGGGTGATTTTTCGCCGTTTCCAGAGGAAAATGAGAGAAATTATAGGGAACCCGCTCTTCCGGCCGCCTTCCCCCATGCGGCGCTTTTCCGCGCCGCCGGTGTCCCGGCCTGCCCCGGGAGCGGGGACCGCGCCGCGTGGTTTTCACCGGGAAGCCGTTTGTCGGGAACGGCGGGCGCTTCCGCCGCCCGGCCCGGGGCCGTTTACCCGCGTTTCAACTCAGGATATTGTACTCCTGAACCACCTGAATTTCGGAAACAACCCGGAGGGAACCGGCGGCCTCTTTCGCGGCGGCAACGGCGGCTTCCACCAGGGCGCTTGAGTTGGCAACGCCGAACAGTTCGATCTTCGTTTCGGAAACCTGGGCCTCCAGAAAATGGATGTTGATATTCTTCCCGTAAAAAATATGGGTAACGATATTGTGCCCCAGCGTCAGTTCCGCGAGGCTTTTTTTCTGCTCTCCGCCGGCATCCGCCGTAACCGTTTTCTCAAGCAGGTCCCTGACAATTTCCGCAGAGACGGCCGGGCTGTAATACCCCGTGTTGAGCGTCAGGTGATAATTTGCCGGCGACCGCCAGTCCAGTTCAAACAGATTACTGTGAAACCCCTGACGGTCGCGGTCGCTCTGGTTAATAATGTGGCGGGCTTTTTTGTCATCGCAGTGGAAGTAACTCTTTATCCGTTCCTGCCGCACCTCCGCCGGAGCGGTAAGGAAAACCGACACGAGGCCCGCCAGTCCCCTGAAAATGGCGTTCGCTCCCCGTCCGATAAAAATACAGTTTCCCTCTCCCGCTTCGGCAAGCATCGCGCTTTTGAGGAAGTGCAGGTACATATCGCGATCCTGGGAAAGAGCGGCAAAAACACCGGGTTTTCGCTCATCGTACTTGTCTATCTGGGCGCCGGTTACGCCGTAGGATTTGATCCGCCCCTCCAGCGTGCCCTTGTCAATAAAACGGTACTGCAAAAGTTTGGCAAGCTCACGGGCGGTTTCATCGCCCAGCGCGGCCAGTTCACGGGAAATGGTAATGATTGACATGTGTTACGCTCCTTAAAAAAATTGCGCCTTACAGGCTGTTATAAAGATAAGGCCCCGGACGGGACTTGTCAAAATGAATATTACGATAAAAATGATATTCATGGATAACGCGGATCTGATCTGGAAAGAAGAAAACAGCGGCATTGTTTTTGAAACGGCCATCTTTGCGGTGCGGGAAAGCCTCTGCCGCGCGCCTTCGGGAGTGGAGGGACGGTACCTCACGCTTGACGCCCGCGACTGGGCGGTGGTCATCCCGGTTTTGGAGGCGGCTTCGGACGGCGGCCGCGCGGGGGGAGACCCGGCGGCGGAGCGGCGGTTCGTAATGGTCCGCCAGTGGCGGCACGGCTCGCGGGAACTTTCCCTGGAATTTCCCGGCGGGGTTTTTGAGCGGGGCGAAGACGGCGCGGTGGCGGCGGCGCGGGAACTCCGTGAGGAAACCGCCTATGAGGCGGGAAGGATACGGCGTCTCGCCGTCATGAGCCCGAATCCCGCGATCATGTCCAACCGGATTCACTTTTTTCTGGCCGAGGATTTGCGCCTCGCCGGGGAACAGCGCCTGGACGCGGACGAGTACGTTTCGGTGGAACTGGTCGGCGCCGGCGAGGTGCTCCGGGGGATGGGCCGGCCGCCCTATACCCATGCGCTCATGGCCGCGGCGCTCCTGTTTTACCAGCGGGAAGCGTTGTAGCGGATGGCGTCGCCAGATTGGCGTCGCCAATTTGGCGTTGCCAATTTGGCGCAGTTTCCGGACGAATGCCGCTTGAATAAATCAGTGTTTACCCGGGAGGAAAAATGAAAAACCCTGTCTACGAATTCCTTAAAGACCTGGACGAACTCAAATGGTTCTGGACCTACGCCATGCGCCCGCTCAAGCAAAACGAGGTGTTCTTTATTTCCACCAGCGCCCGGAACAAGCGGCTGGACGGGGAGGAGCGCGCGTTTTTTCAGGTGGGCAGGTCCGAGATGTGGCACAAGGAGATCATTACCGAAGATGATTTTTCCCGGTTCCTTCGCGGCGTCCGGCGCTGCGAGGCAAACAAGCTCGCCTATCTTACCCAAAACGGCATGCCCTATCCTGCCGGGGTGCTGGTACTTTATGTCAATATCGCCCCCGCCGACGCATACGCGGCGCTGTTCGCTCAGATGGACCACCTGCTTGCCGCCCAGCGGGAACTGGCGGATTCCCTGCTCAAGAACAGCCCGGAGGGAATCCGTCAGGCTTTTCATGCCATCCGCCATTCCCACACAACCGGGCAGAGCGTGTTTGCCCGCTCTTTCAGTGACGGTGAGTGGCTCGATATTGATTCCGATATCGAACATTTTGAAACCGCCGGCGGCCGGGCGGCGCTTCGGAATATCAGGGATTTTCTTTGTGAAGAAACCGGCCGGGGAAATTATATGCAGATTCAAACCACGGGCGGCTTCCATTGGCTTATCCGGCAGTCAACGCTGGCCGGTATTGGCCGGAAGTATAAAACGGATCCGGCGGGCATCATCGTTTCCCGCATGAACGCCGAATGTAAAGCGGCGGGCATTACGATAAACGAAATTATCAAAAACAAAAACCGGATGATACCGCTCCCCGGAACGGTTCAGTACGGACGCCACGTGGTAACCGTGCTGAACAAGGAAGATTTTTCGGAGGACAAAAAGCTCCACGCATGGCCGGACTACCGGGAATATCAGGAGGAGTAGCGGAGAAATGGGCGGGCCATCCGGCGCTTGAGGCATCAATTTCCCGGGCGGATACACGACGTGCCGGAACGTCCGGCGTCAGTTTTCGCCGGGGCCGGAGAGCGTTGCGGGAAGGGCGGCGTCTTCCGGGAGCAGGCGGCGGAGGGGCGGGATTGAGTAGCCGCCCACGATGCGGCCGTCCCGTATGTACAGCCAGTCGCGTATCTCACCGGCGTTAAATGTCACTTCGTCTCCCGGCGCGAGGTTTTTTATGACAAGGGGCGTATTTGCCACCGTGCCGAAAAAGCGGCCTTCCCGGAAAACAATATCGCCAAGCCATATTTCCTCAAAGCGAAAACCGCTTGCCCCCCCGGCGGGAAACGGATACTTGACCCGGAAATGTGTTTCGCCGTCATCCGGGTTCTGGAGGCGGCGCAAAAAGGCGGGAAACCCCGCGCGGGCCCGTTCCGCCGCCTCTTCCAGTATGCCCGCGGTCTCTTCTCCCGCGGAAACAACAATTTCCGTCTCCGGGAAGCGGAACCGGTTACAGCCCAGAGCCAAAAGACCGAGCATGACCAGATGGATCACGGTACGGTTACGGACAGTGCGGAGCGCGGAAGGGCTTACGGGGGGACGCGGCATATGCCTTCCTCTTCCGGAGTTTTTTGTATGCAAGCGGCCTTCCGGGGGTATACACAACTCTCATAAACTCCGCAAAAAATAAAAAAACCTCCCGGGAAAAGGAGGTGAGGAAACCCGGGAGGCACACTGACAATACGATAGATGTACCACTGGGTGCCATGCAGTATCCGGGGGGATGAAGGAAATCCTCCATACCCGGACAACCGTATCATCAGCTTCACTTTATAAAGTAATGGAAGCCGCCGGAAAAAGCAAGCAAATCCGGGTTAATTTCAGGGTAAAATAGTAAGAATTACCGGATTTTTCATGGGTAACCCGCCTGTTTCTATCGGGCGCGGCGGCCCGTTTCCGTAAACCTTTCCACGGCCCGCCGTTTATGCTACAGTGGCGGAGACAAAGCCGCGCGCATCCGGAAGCGGCGAGGAGATATGTATGGAAGGACGTGTTGCGGTATTGGGCGCCGGGGCCTGGGGTACGGCGGTTGCCAAGGTGCTGGGGGACAAGGGTGAAAAAGTTGTCCTCTGGGCCTACGAAAAAGAAACGGTCGATGACATAAACAACAATCATGCCAACTCCCGCTTTTTGCCGGGGGTTACATTTTCCGCCAATTTGACGGCAAGCCGGGATATCGGCGCGGTAGTAAACGGGAAGGAATTTCTCATCCTCGCGGTCCCCTCTCTTTTCTTGATGAACACGGTACGGGAAATACTTACGGCGCCTTCGATACAGGAGGGCGAAACAAACATCGCGGTCATCACCAAAGGCTTTTTGCCCACGGCCAAGGGGCCGCGCCTGCTCCTTGAAACGCTGGAAGATTATCTGCCCGGCTTTTACCGGAATTCCCTGGTGTATATTGCCGGGCCAAGCCACGCCGAAGAAGTCGCGCGGGGGCGGGTAACGGGCCTGATCGCCGCGAGTGAAAACGCGAAAAATTCCTTCCGTTTCCGGGACCTGCTCAAAACAAACCGGCTGCTCGTGTTTTCATCCCTTGACGTGCGGGGCGTGCAGGTAGCGGCGGCGGCGAAAAATGTCATCGCCATCGCGTTCGGCATCCTTGACGCCCTCAAAACGTCCGGCGCGGGCCGGACCGGGGAGGGAAGCGGCGAGGACGAAATGTTCGGGGACGGCACGGAGTCGCTTCTCCTTGCCGCGGGCCTCAGCGAAATTCAGGCGCTGGGCAGGGCGATGGGGGCGACGCACCCGGAAACCTTTACGTCCATTTCCGGCGTGGGAGACCTGGACGTTACCTGCCGTTCGGTGTTTGGCCGGAACCGGCGTTTTGGGCGGGAAATTATCGAGAAGGATATCCTCGCGCCCTTTGCCAACCTTGAGGATCTTTTGGGCCGGCTTAACGAAATCTCCTATCTGCCCGAAGGCGTGGCGGCCGCAAAGTATGTAAGAATGCTCGCGGACCGGTACCGGCTTAAAATGCCCATTTCCACCGGACTGTACCGGATTCTCAACAAGGAAACGCGGCCGCTGGAATTTGTCGATAGTTTTCTGGGCGGCCTTTTGACATCGCACTAGGGAAGCACTGATTTATTCAACCGGGAATAAATCAGTGCTACTTTTCAAGACGGCGTGGTTTTTCACGCCGGATACATCCGCGCCGCCGGAGAAGGTATAACGCATGTTTGACAAATTAACCGAAAAGATTGGAGACGCCCTGCGTTTTGTGGCGGGAAAGTCGGCAATCTCCGAAAAAAACATTGACGACGCCGTGGAAACGATCAAGATGGCGCTCCTTGAGGCGGACGTCAATCTCCGCGTGGTGCGGCGCTTTGTCAACGCCACCGTGGAAGAGGCAAAGGGCGAGCGGGTGCTCCGCGCGGTGGATCCCGGACAGCAATTTGTAAAAATCGTTCATGATAAACTGGTTTCCTTTCTGGGCGGCACAAAACAGGATCTCCTGCTGAAAGGCCCCGACACTATTTCTGTCATTTTGATGCTGGGCATTCAGGGGTCGGGCAAAACCACGACCTCGGCAAAACTCGCGCTGCGCCTCAAAAAGGACGGGCGGAAACCGCTCCTCGTTGCCTGCGATCTGGTGCGGCCCGCGGCAATGGAACAGCTTGCCGTGCTGGGCCGGAGCATTGATGTCCCGGTCCACCGGGAAGATGGCGCGCGTGACGCCGCCGCCGTGTACCGCGCCGCCTTCACCTGGGCAGAACAAAACCTTATCGACACAATTATTGTTGATACGGCGGGCCGCCTCCAGATTGACGAACCGATGATGGAAGAACTTGCCCGGCTTAAAGACACGGCACGGCCCGACGAACTGCTCCTGGCCGCGGACGCCATGACCGGTCAGAGCGCCGTGGATATTGCAAAAGCCTTTGACGAAAAAATCGGCCTTACCGGGGTGGTGCTTACCAAATTCGATTCTGACACCCGCGGCGGCGCGGCGCTCTCCCTGAAAACGGTTACGGGAAAGCCGCTCAAATTTGTCGGTACCGGCGAAAAACTTACCGATTTTGAAGTGTTCCACCCCGAGCGGGCCGCCGGGCGCATACTCGGCATGGGCGACGTGGTAAGCCTTGTGGAAAAGGCCCAGGAAGTCATCAGTCAAAATGAGGCGCTCGAACTCCAGAAAAAAATGGAGAAAGAAAATTTCACGCTGGAAGACTGGCTGGGTCAAATCCGCTCGGTAAAGAAAATGGGGTCCCTCCAGTCGGTGCTGGAAATGCTGCCGGGGATGAAGGGACAGGTAGCGGAAGAGGACCTTAATCCCGAAGAGCTCAGGCGTGAGGAAGCGATTCTGTCTTCCATGACGCGAAAGGAGCGGGCAAACCACCTGATTATCGGGCCGGCCCGCCGCACCCGCATCGCCCGTGGATCGGGCAGCTCCGTGGCGGAGGTGGCGCGGCTGCTCAAGCGGTTTGAAAAGATGCGCGGCATGATGAAAAAAATGACAAAAATGGGAAAGGGCGCACAGGGTATGCAGAACCTGCACAATATGTTCAGCCGGATGGGGCGGAGATGACGCGTCCGTTCCCCCGCCCGGCGAACACGCCGCGCGGGGGAACGGACGGTCCCGCAATCACTGCACTCTTTTAAAGTGGATACGCACTTTGATGCGGTCCTGCCCGGGGAGTCTCGCCGTGTTCGATATCATCCCATCGCTTATTATCCAGTCCGCCAGATTGTCGTGCCCGGCAAACTTCCGGATACGGTAATTCATGTTGGAGAAAGGGTTGTTGATGCCCGGTCCGTTGGTGCTTGAATTAAAGCCGTCGTAAAAATCAAAACCGGTCCCCTGATTGTTGACATCGCGTATCCCGATAACCGGATTTTCAGAACGGCTGATCCCCCGGAATGTGTAGCCATTCTTTGGCCGCAGAGTCATTTCCAGCGTATAATACGCGCCCGCTTTGGCGGTAAGGCCATGGGTGCCGCCGTCCTGTTCCGTCGCCACCGCCACTGGCTCGCCCTCGTGGTTTTTGTACAACTGCCCGTTCGTACCAACCCGGACCGGAAAAGCGTATTGGGCCCAGTTGGTAGAACCGGCGGGATACCAGTCAACATTGTAGTGATTGATGTATGAGTGGCCGGCATGGTTCGTATCGGGATGATTGGCAAAGCCGCAGGCGGCTGGAAAATAGAACCAATTGTAGCTCTCTATGTCCCACTGATCCCGGCTCCATACGGAGTTATTCACAAAGTTGAAAAGGTTTGTGCCGTTGGTAAGGCCCTGTCCGCCCAGTTTGTAGGTAAGGCTCCGGTCGGTAACCGTGGCAAACGTTTCATCCCGGACCAGATCATCAAGGATCATTATTGAGGGAAATTTCCACTGAAGATTGATGGTATGGGCCGCCTCCTTTTCAAGGTGGAGATCGAAATAATACGTCCGGCTCCGCCCAAACCACATATTGGGCTGAAGCCCGTCTCCCTGCGGGTTAAGCACGCGGACGCCATAAATCCCCGGCGGCAGGTAAAGCTCGATACTCCCGCCGGGAGAAATCCCCCGGTTGTATTCATAAACCACAAAGCGCGCGGGCACCGTCCCCCCGCTTCCGGAAGGCTGATCGTGGTTCACGCCGCCGTGATCGAGCGGCGTGGCCGATGCCTGGGGCGAGTTGATCGTCCGGTTGGCCGGCGCCACGTCAAACACATAGGCGGAGGCGCCCGTGTAATTCGTGGGCAGTTCGGCTTCGGATCCCGCAATAAACTGGATGCGGGAAATGGGGCCGGAGTCTCCCAGCGTTCCCTGAACGTTCCCGGCGTGGAGGAAATTGATCCGTACCACGCCGTTGGGCGTGTCCGGGTCGGGGCGGCCCGGAAGGTACGGGTCAAAGTTGACGATGCGCGTCCCCCCGGCGGTAACAAACACGCTCCCCGCGTCGTAGGTGATGCGTTTTTCCGTCATCTCAATGCCCGTCCCCTGCGGGACCCGGTTCGCCGGAATCGCCGTGTAGAACGGCCAGTGGTAGGACCCGCCAACCACGAGCAGTTTATACCGCCCTTCGGCAAGGTTCGTAAACTGATAGTAACTATCGCGGAGCAGGAACGGTTCGCCCGGATAGAGCGGGCCGTTGTACCGCTGGCCGCCGATCGTGGGCGGAGCCGGATAGGAACCGGAGGACGGCGCGGCATAACCGTCTCCCCAGGTATCCGCGCCGCTTTCGCGGTAGAGGTATATCTTGAAAATCTTGAACGGCGCCGGCCCGGAATATTTATTGTACACCGTAATGCCGCCCGCCGTACCGCCCCCGCCGGGCGGCAGCGTTATCTCGGGCGTGTCGCCGGTGATCACCAGATTCGTAATCTGTCCGTTGTGGATAGACGCGGTGTCTTCGTAGAATGTCGCGGCCGCGGTGTAGCACTGCACGATATACGATTTTTGGGAAAAAAGCGTTGCGCCGCCCGCGTCGAGAATTTTTACCTGCGCGGTACCCGCCGTGATGACGGGCATTTCCGCGTCAACCGGCGGGTATTCGTTTGCGGCGTTCCGGGTACGGGTAATAACCTTAACGATGGGGGAAGGACTGTTATTCACGATGCGGAGCGTCCCAAACCCCGACGGCGGATCATCGGCATCAAGAATATCCGTATACTCCACATTGGTCGTTTGCCCCGCGTTGATCGTCCGCGATACGGAGCGGCTGTAGGTATCCTTTCCCAGCGTCTTGAAACGCAGCGGCCAGGTGCCCTTGGGCAGCGTGAGGTCGGGATCGGAATGATCCCGGGGCGGAATATAACTCGCGTTGGGGATGATCACGGAAATCCACGCGCCGCTTGAGTTGTACTGCACTTCGGTTATGTACGCGGACTGTGAGCCGTTTATTACATGCAGGAAACCTTCATCGTCTCCCACGATGCTGCCGGGATTTGAGTTGCCCGGGTCCGCGTTTTGCGGCGGGAGCCATTGGGTATCGGTGTCATATCCCGGTGGATTTTCGTTTGTCTTGTAAAAATAGAGATACGAAATGGTCCCCGCGGTAATGGTAACGGTGCGGGTTTTTGGGGAAGTGCCGTGCGGGAAACGTACCGAAAGGTCCCAGTCCCCCGGAGCAAGCAAAAGCGATTTCTGGTTTTTTCGTGCGGGCCCCGGTTCCATGGGATCAATCGCCGTCTGGGAATCAAGCGGGGTAAAGTGTATGGCGCTGATATTCATATCGTCCGTGAGGTTCTTGATGATGAGGCGGCCAAGGCCCGTATCCGCGCCGCCGGAGGATTCGCTCCCCGGCACGCCCGGATAGGAGAGCACTTCGTTATCCCCGTTGTGGAGGCTGAAGGTATGGGGCGCGGCGGGAAAGTACAGATTGCTGAGCCCGCTCCCAGAAACGCGGACCTGCACGGAATGATTCATGGCGGGCGCGGGAAACACTGCGGCCTGCAATTTGATTGCGCGCATATTGTTCGGCGATACGGAGAGGCCGGGAACAACGGCGCCGTCTATTACAACCTGATTGATGGTCCGGTTGGCCGATGTATTGATGATAGTAACGGTACCCCACGGAACACCGGAGGGCAGGGAAGAATTGTCGTCCGGGCTGATAATGTAAATATCATCCGGGTCGGCGTCGGGCCGTACATAGTCGTCCAGGATATAATCGCCGGACGGCAGGACACGGTAGAAAAAGAGGTACTGCCGCTGGAACCGGTAAATCAGTTTTGAGGTTGAACAAACGCCTGAATCGATCGCGGCGCCGTTTTCGTCAAAGCGTGTCCACCGGACGTCAACATCCCAAACGCCGGGAGAAAGCACGAGGGAGCGCTCATAGCCGCCCGAAACGCGGCCCGCCTCGAATGTTTTGCCCAGGGCGGCGTTCGTAACGGTGATGCCGTCAATAATCGCGGAACGGGACAGGTTACGCACAATGAGGATGCCATTGTCCGGCGTGAGCGTGGTCGGGTCATTTTCTCCCGATGGGCGCTCATTCGAGACAAAGCCGCTTTCACCGTCCAGGGAACCGTTAACGGTTGCCTGGCTGAACGGGAGGCCCACGGGGTTAAGACACGCGGCAAGAATCAGGGACAGGGCCGCGCCCGCGAAAAAAGATTTGTTCCTCATGATTTTCTCCTTGTAACGGGGGTGGATTGCGCGGTTTTTTTTGCGCGGCGTACGCGCAGAGAGACCGCTATTTTGAGGGAAAAAATAGAATTTTTTATCCCTTGAGGCCAAAAGTGGGCAGAAAACGGGGAAAAATCGTCTGTTTTTTTTAATTACGGA
>JAITGJ010000060.1 GCA_031280705.1 Spirochaetaceae bacterium | reverse complement strand
CCCGTTTCGGACATGAACGGCGTGTTTCAGTATCTGGGCGGCGCGGATAATCCCGACTTTGTGATCATTCACCTTCCCGAAGACCGGGTGTTTTCCAGCGCGGGCCGGCCAGCCGTTATCAAGGCCGCCGAATATTCACGGAGCGGTTCCAACTGATGACGGACCGTTTTTCCCGGCCCGTATGGCGGACCAAAACCGGGCTTGTGTGGGCGGCCGCGCTCTTCCTTATCAGCGTTGACGCCGCGGCCCAGGACGCCGCCCTGGAGGGGATTTTGCCGGGCTTCCGGGACCGGGCGCTCGTGCTCAATATTGTGGCGCGGGTGGCGGAAACCGGGCAGGAAGCCGCCTGGAACGCGGAAAATTCCCGGGTTACCATTCCGGGACGGCCCATCGGTATCAAACTGGTCGGCGCAAATACGGTCATTGCCGTTCAGTTTACCCCTTTCCGGCAAAACGGGCAGAATTTTCTTGTCGCGCTGGGGCAAATTTGGGTTAATATTCCCGGCGAAGGGATCAGTTATCACACAACGCTGGAAACCATTCCGCTGGAATTTGGAGAAAGCGTGTATTTTTTCCCGCTGGGGCGGGGCGATTCACCCGGAGATTCCCGGATCGAAATACAGGTGGCCATGCGGCCCTACGGAGAGGACGACGGCGGGGAAGCCGCGCATACCAACGCCGCCGCGCCGTCTCCCGCCCCGGACGGGTCCGGTAATTAAACGATGAAACCCTTCCTGCTTTTTTTCCCCCCGGTCCTTGCGCTCACACTTTTTTTTTCCTGCACCGCCGCCGCGCCGCGCATCACCAGCATCCACCCGCGCATCGGCAAAATGGGAGCGGTGCTTGCCATCCGGGGCGCGGGTTTTGGCGGCGCGCGCGAAGAATCGTGGGTTACGATTGCCGGGAACAGTCCTACCGCCGCGTCCTATCTTGCCTGGACCGATGAATTGATCATGGTGCGTGTGCCTGAAATTGGGGAGGCGGGCCTTGTCTACGTGCACCGGGACGGTAAAAAGAGCAATCCTACGCTTTTTTCCAATGAAGAGGCGATTCCCGTGCCGTTTGCCGGAGAAACCTACGACCCCGGCCCCCGGATAAGCGCTGTTGAACCCCGCGCGGGCGCGGTGGGGAGCCTCGTAACCATTACCGGGCATAATTTTGGCGCGGCGCAGGAAGGCGGCGGGGTATTTTTTACCTGGGGCGCGGCCTCGCCCGCCCCTTCTGAAGTCGCGGCTCCCGTTTGGGTGGGCGTCCGGGAGGAGGACTTTGGCTATGAAAGCTGGAGCGACCGCGAAATCCGGGTCCGGGTACCCGGCGGCGCGGTAAGCGGCAATATCGAGGTCCGCACCGTCCGGGGCGCCGCCCGGCCCGGGTACTTTGAGGTTACCGGGCGGCCGGGCAGCCAGGTCTGGCGCGACAAGCGGAGCTATGCCATCGCCTGGTCCGTGGACATACGGGTTGCCGAAGCGGTCCTGCCCAATACGCTCTACCTCTGGCTCCCCCGGCCCGCGGATTCGGCCGTCCAGCGGCGCGGGGAATTGATCAGCCTTTCGGCGGCCCCGTTTATCGAAAATTACCGGGGCGTATCGCTCTTTAAATTTGACGATATTACTTCCGGCGAAGCGTTTACGCTTGCCGCCGCGCAGCTTGTCGAAGTGTACGCCGTGGAGAATTCCCTGCGCCCCCAGGATATACGGGGCGCTTCCCCGGGACAGCTTGAAAGTGTTTACACCAAAAGCGATCCCCTGGTGCCGTCGGACGCGGCGGAAATAAAGGCCCTTGCCGCGTCCATTATTGGGCGGGAGCAGAATCCCTACCACCGCGCGCGCCTTGTCTATGAGTGGATGCTCCGGGAGCTTTCGTTCAGCGCCGAAGCGCGGGAAGGAGACGCGGTGGAATCACTGTCGTCAAAAATGGCCGATGCGTGGCAGGCCGCGTTTCTTTTCTGCGCGCTCGCGCGTTCCGCGGGGGTTCCCGCCCTGCCCGTTTCCGGCGTGCTGGTGGATCGCGCCCGTGAAACGGCGCCCCATTTCTGGGCGGAATTCTGGGTCCGGGGATTCGGCTGGATTCCCGTTGACGCCGCGCTCGGCGGCGGGGCCGCGCCGGCGGACTTCACCTTACCGGACAATCACGCCGCGTTTTATTTTGGCAATATGGATAACCAGCACATCGCTTTTTCGCACGGGATCATTTCCCTGTCCCGCATGGACCGCCGGGGGCGCGTTGCCGCGCGGGAGCGGGACTATTCCCTGCAAACGATCCGGGAAGAAGCCGCCGGGGGACTGGAAAGCTATTCGTCCCTCTGGAGCGGCATTACCGTTACCGGGGTCTATGTACAATAACGCTGTTTGTGGTATCGTTGCCGGGGAGTGCATGATGGTAACGGTAATTTCACTGGGCGGCTCGATTATCGCCCCCGCGGGCGTTGACAGCGAATTTCTTTTTCAGTTTGTGTCCCTGATCCGGGAACTGCTCGCGGCCAGCCCCGCGCGGCGTTTTATTCTTGTTACCGGCGG
>JAITGJ010000025.1 GCA_031280705.1 Spirochaetaceae bacterium | reverse complement strand
GGTTCTGGATGTGGCGATTATCGCGTTCCTTCTCTCCTAGGCATACGAACTGCTGGCTCGTACCGAGGCGGTAGTGATTGTGCGCGGGGCGGGGGCGCTGGCCCTGCTCTACGGCGCGGCGGTGCTGTTCCGGCTGACTACCCTGCAATGGGTGCTTTCCGTGCTTGCGCCGGGACTGCTCATCGCCATCGTGATCATATTCCAGCCGGAACTCAGGAAGATAATCATACGCCTTGGGCAGGCGGATCTGTTCCGGCCCGACAGTAAGCCGCGATCCGGCCAGATAGAGGCGGTTATTACCGCGTCAGAAATACTGTCGCAGCAGCGGCGGGGCGCCCTGGTGGTGTTTCCCCGGAAGGTGAACATAAAAAACATCATTGATACGGGAACGCGCCTTAACGCGGAAATCTCCTCCAGCCTGATAGTAACGGTATTTGAATTTGACACGCCGCTCCATGACGGGGCGATGATCATCCAGAACGGCAAGATTGTTGCCGCGGGCTGTTTTCTGCCCCTTTCGGAACAGCAGGACATACGGAAAAGTTTTGGCACGCGCCACCGCGCCTCCCTGGGCATGTCGGAGCAGAGCGATGCGGTGGTACTCGTCGTATCGGAAGAAACCGGCGCCATCTCCCTTGCTTTTGACGGAAAGCTTTACTACAACCTTTCCGCTGTTGAGGCTTCACGAAAACTGCGCGGCCTTCTTGAACGGGGCGCGGCGGCGACCAAGGCCATTGACGAGGACGCGATTGAACTTGCCCCGGCAGAGCCGGAAACACTGCCCCCGGCGGAGATATAGCATGGCGGCCATCAACCCACGAAAACTTCTGCTCCTGATTATCGAAAACTGGCCCCGGAAAGTGCTTGCCGGGGTTCTGGCAATTTTCCTGTTTGTATTTCACCGGCTCAGCATACTTGAAAACCGTTTCTTTTCCGCGCCCGTCCAGATCGAAGGAGGCGCGGAACTGGTCCCGGCAAATACCTGGCCGCGCATGGTACGCCTGCGCCTGCGCGGAGAAGCGAACAGTATTTTCCCCATTCAGGAAAACGACATTGTGGCGTACCTTGATCTCAGGCGCTACAACGCCCCCGGGACATACCGCATACCCGTGGAAATACGCAAAAAAGGCACCGCCCTTGGCGTGGACCCGCTTGAGATTACGGTTGATCCCGTGGAGATAAGCCTCGAACTGGACCATAAAACCAGCAAATATGTTGCCCTGGTTCCCGATTTTACCGGGTACCTTGAACCGGGCTATGAAATGGTTTCCTACACGCTGATTCCCACCCAGGCCGTGGTGGATGGACCCGGCAAAGTTATGGAGAATTTGCGGGAACTGTACACCGAACCGATAGATTTGGGCGGGAGAAGTGATGATTTTTCCATGCCGCTTTCCATCCGCCTGGACGATCCCCGGATAACGCTCCGGGGCGCGGGGACGGCGGAGTTCAGGGCGTTTATTAAACGCCTTATTCTGATACGGAGTTTTGATAATCTTCCCATCATCATTGACGGCCTTGATGAGCGGTTTACCGCCGTAACAGAAATTATGCCGGGCAGTATTCGCATTCAGGGAAACCAAAACGAAATAGAATCCTACGCGCCCCCGGAAAACCTGCTCCGCCTTGACTGTTCGCGGATAACTTCCCCGGGAAGCTACACCCTGCCCGTACTGGCGGACATTCCCGAATCATTTACTCTGGTGCGCAGTGATCCTACCGCGGTAACCGTACAGGTGCGTCCCAAGTGATCACCGGCATCGGCGTGGACGTGGTGCATGTACGCCGCCTGGAACGCTGGAAAATCATTCCGGGACTTTTTGAGCGGTACTTCCACCCGGAGGAACTTTCCACTGCGCGCGCGCGGGGAGACGGTGAAGTGTTATCCCTGGCGGCGCGTTTTGCCGCAAAGGAAGCCTTTGGCAAGGCCCTGGGCACGGGCCTTGCGGGAATTGTTCTCAAGGACATTATGGTAGTAAACCATCACAACGGCAAACCGGAGATCCGGGTGTTCGGTACGGCGCTGCGGGCAATGGGACAGGCGGGCGCGGCAAAAGCGCATGTTTCGCTTACCCACGAGCGCGACAACGCGATAGCGATGGTGATACTGGAAAGTTAAGAGCCTGTTCACCTAGTGGATTTTTGCGGTCAATAGACCACAAAAATCCCGGTTTCGGGGCTCTTTTGGAGCCTGCAAGGTAAAATTTTGGCGTTTGCAGCGCCAAAATTCCAGATATTGAACAGGCTTTAAGGGATAGAAACATGGCCAGTGACATAAAAATATCGTTTCAGTCAAAAGAGAACTATACCTGTCCGGTGTGCGGCATGGAATTCCACCGCGAAGAGCTGCTTTCCGGAAGCGGACGCCTCATTGCCGGGGAACTTACCGACGAACTCCACCGGCTGTATGAACCTTCGGCCAAGTACGGAGAGATTTTTCCGCTCGCCTATCAGGCTACGGTGTGTCCGAAATGCTGGTTTGCCTCAATGGACCGGGATTTTGAGGCCCTCCCGAAAAATGCGGCGGAAGACGCCCTTAACGATACGGACCGGCGCAGGGCCGATACGCTGCTCATTTTTCCCTATGTTGATTTTAATGATGTGCGCGGGCTGATAAACGGCGCGGCATCGCTGTACCTTGCGGCCCGCTGTTACGATTTCTATACCAGGGAATTTTCTCCCACCATCAAGCAGGGAATCGCCATGCTCCGCGCCGCATGGCTTATTGACGAGCTTGACAAAAAATATCCCGGACAGCATTTTGACTGGATCGCGGTGCTGTTCAAGCGGAAAGCGCAGTATTTCTACTCAGAGGCGCTGACGCGGGAACAGAGCGGAAAGGAAACCCTCTCGGGGCTTAAAACATTTGGTCCCGATACGGACAAAAACTACAATTATGAAGGGGCGCTGTATCTTACCGGCCTCCTCCGCCTGCGTTACGGATCGCGGGATGACCCGGAGGCACGGAAGGAATCACTGGACGAAGTGAAGCGAACCATCGCCAAGATATTCGGCCTCGGGAAATCCTCCAAAAACAAGCCCGGCCCGCTCCTTGAGCACGCGCGTAATCTTTACGCCAACATCAACCGGGAACTGGAAATAGCCGATGACTGAGCGCGGTGAGCGCAACATAAAACTCATCATTGCTTACGACGGTACGGATTTTTCCGGCTGGCAGCGGCAGGATGGCGCGCGGAAAACGCGCACCGTGCAGGGGGTCCTTGAGGACGCCCTTGCAAAAATACACGCGCATCCCGTGGCCCTGACCGGATCGGGGCGAACCGACGCGGGCGTCCACGCGGCGGCCCAGACGGCCAATTTTCATACCGGCATTGCGCGCATGGATGCGGACCGCTTTGTTCCCGCCCTTAACCGCCTGCTTCCCCGTGATGTGCGCGTCCTCTCTGCGGAAGCGGCCGCGCCCCTCTTTAACGCCCGCTTTGACGCAAAGGCCAGAACGTACCGCTATTTTTTTATTCCGGGGAGGCCGGGCCTTCCCCCGGAACTGCGCTACGCGCACCAGCTCTGGCGGCGGCCCCGCATTGGCCTCCTCAACGATTACGCCCGGCTTTTCCGGGGCGAGATGGACTGCACCCTTTTCGCAAGCCCTGCCGATCCATCGCAGTCCCGGCATCGTCATCTGTTTAACGCCTGTTTTTTTGTGGAACGGGACCTGCTTGTTTTTGAAATATGCGCGAACGCCTTTCTCTGGAAAATGGTCCGTTCAATCGCGGGAACGCTGCTTTACTGTGCGGATCGGGAAATGAGCGCAGAAACACTGCGCGATATGATCCGCGCGGGCAGCCGGAGCGCCGCCGGGCCTACCCTTCCGCCGGAAGGGCTTTTTCTCTGGAAAGTGGATTATTATGCGGACCCGGTTGTCCCCGCATAAACGCCCATCATGGACTTGTCCGCATCCCTGATTGATGTGCGCGGACTTCCGGCGTGTGTGCGCGGCCCTTGCGAACCGCGCCCCCAAACGGCGCCTGGCACCCCTGCGCGGCTGTCTGCCGCTACGACGCTTCAACGGCGGCGGCGACTTTCTCGCGCACCATCTCTCCGATAAGTTCTGTGGGGGTCTTGTGGGTTGCTATTGCCCTGGTTAAAAGATAGTTTTCCGAAAGACGGTCAAGGGCAACCATTTTGAATGACCGGGCCGCAAAACCGCCGTTAGTATCAGGGTCTATCTCCGGCGGGTTTTTGGTGTAATAGTCATCCCAATATTCCGCTTCTTCATCAGTCATTTCTTTCATGCGTTTCTCCTCCCGTCTAAATAGTCTGAATACTTAATCCGGCACGGCATAGCGTGAAACACATTTATCCTGCCGTCGTCAAGCTCATTGTATAGTATTTCAAGCGGGTTACCCGCACGATTGAAGCCGATAAGCAGCCTTTTTTCTCTGTCATCCCGCAGCATAACGTCATACACGGCGGTACTAAATGCCGAATATATATCCGCCATACCTGCGCCGTGTTTGAATGCCGAAGGTTTGCATACAATATCCGGCTCCATATTCTTATAATACCACAAAACACACAGGGCAGCAAGTATACCTGCCCCATGCGCCTCTCCCCCTCAACAAAAAAAGCGCGGCCCTTGCGAACCGCGCCCCCAAACGGCGCCTGGCACCCCTGCGCTGCCCAGCGGGGGAGCGGACAGGGCTACTTCACTTTATACAACGCCTTCTCGCCGTGGCGGCCTTTCAGGCACTCATCTACGGGATCGGCAATAAGGTCCAGCGCTTCCATGCAGAGCGCGCCGAACAGCACCTCATCGGCATCGGGAATAAGCAGGGCGTTCATGCTCTGTTTGCGGTCTTTCCAGCGGAATTCCACCGGTTCGGTAACAGGGTATTCCACCGTGCTGCCATCCGCCAGAGTGGCGGTGTCTGTGCCGCTCGTCTTGAGGCCCAGAGCGGCGCGGGTTTTTTCATTGATGACCAAAAACCACGATCCGGTATCCACGCAGGCGTCTACCGT
>JAITGJ010000228.1 GCA_031280705.1 Spirochaetaceae bacterium | reverse complement strand
TTTTATGATGAATTTTGATCGCCTGGGGCCGGGCCGGAAAACGCCCGGAGCCGTGAATGGCGGCAATTCCGCCGCCTGGGGAGCGGCTCCAGCAACGGCGCGTGCGGGCGCGGCGCGGTCAGCCCGGCCCGGCCGCAAACAGGCGGCCGGATGCGCCAGTCCCGCCCGGCGCTCTTGACATTGAGCGCGCAATCTGCGAAGCTGTCTTTCTATTATTGCGATCCCTACCAATAAATGGGTAATTCGGCGTGCGCCGGGCGGCCCGTATGGAGCAATTGAGGAGTTCGATTCATGAAAAGGACGTATCAGCCCAGTAAGGTTAAACGGAACCGGAAATTAGGTTTTCGCGCCCGGATGAAAACACGGGGGGGCCGTCTTGTTTTAAAGCGCCGCCGCGCCAAAGGGCGGATTAAGTTGTCGGTTTCTGACGAAAAGAAGCCGTATTAAGGAACATAAACGGCGTGGAGCACGGTTTTGCCTTCCGGCGGCACGAGCATTTGAAGGAACAGGACGCGATACGGAAGGTTTTCCGGCAGGGAAAGGCGTTTGTCTGCCGGGGCGCGAAGCTGTTTGTGCTGCCAAACGCGCTGACCCATAACCGGATCGTGTTTACCTTTGCCCGCAAATTCGGTTCCGCCGTGGAGCGGAACCGGGCGCGGCGGGTGGGCCGTGAGGCCTATCGCCTGATGCGGCGCTCGCTTAAAACCGGGTTCGATTTGGCGCTTTTGGTGTATCCGGGCCGTGATTTTCTGAATGAGCGGACGGAGCAGTGTGTTACGCTTTTTTCCCGCGCCGCGCTTTTGTCCCCGGCGGGAAGGGCGGCTCTGCCCGGATGCGCGCCGTCATCTCCCGTGGTAACGCGGCCGGGGGATGGCTTACGGGGCGCGGCGCGGCGCGGCTTATGACGGGTTTTTTCCCCCGCTGCGCGGATATTCCGCGCCGGGCGGCGCTTGCCGCGATCCGGTTTTACCGGGCCGCCATATCGCCCCATTTTGCCGCTTCGTGCCGTTATTATCCTTCATGTTCAGCCTATGCGGCAGCCGCTGTCGGAAAGTACGGCTTTTTGAAGGGGTCTTTCTTTGCGCTCAAACGGATACTTCGCTGTCATCCTTTGCACAGGGGCGGCTACGATCCGGTACCATAGCGGCTGTGCCGCATACTCGCGGGGCCCGTTCGCGCGCGCCCTGAAAAAGGATTCTTGATTATGGATAAAAATACGATAATTGCCATCGCGCTTTCATTGCTGGTCATGGTCGGTACGATCTTTGTTCAGCGCACCTTCTTTCCCGGGCCCCAGGCGCAGGGCGGCTCCCCGGCCCCGTCTCCGGCGCGGACGGAAGCCCCCGCGTCTCCCGGCGCTTTCCCCGCCGCGCCGGTACGCGTGCAAAGCCCCGCCCTGGAAATCCCTTCCGAAGAACGGCTCGTGGTGATAGAAACGGCGCGGGCGGTGGTTACCCTTTCGAGCCGGGGCGGCGATGTGGTTTCCTACCGCCTCAGGGAACACCGCGAAGGGGACGATAATGTTGAAATGATCTACGCCGGTTCCGCCGAAAAAGCCCACGCGTTTACGGTGGCCTTTGGGGACCGCGCCGCGGCGCCGCTTACGGAAAATTTTATGGTCAACCGCCTGGGCGATTACGAAGTGGAATTTTACCGGGATTACGCCGTTTCCGCGCCGGACGGCGGGGAAAACCGTTTTCGGCTTGGCAAGCGGTATAAGTTTATCCCTGATGAGTATATGTTCGAGCTTGCCGTTACCCTTGACGGCGGGCACGAAATTCCGTCCCTCGCCGCGGACGGCGGCCCGGCCTATACGCTGGCCTTTGGCCCGCAGATCGGGCCGCGCTTTCAAAAACTGGACGGACGCTCGGATTTCCGCCGCTACATCACCTTTGCAAACGGCAAGCGGCGTGATGAAAAAATCCGGGAAGGCGTCCCCCTGACGTCGGGGAACCATCTTTCATGGGCGGCGGTGGCGGGAAAATACTTTACGTTGATCGCCGTGCCCGACGCAACGGCCTACACGTATACCTATCTCCAAAAGGCCGATGAGGCGGTGGGTACGGCTTCCCTGTTTTACATGGGCCGCCCCGCGCTCGGCGCTTCCAAAACTACCGACGTTTACCGGTTTTATCTGGGGCCGAAAAACCAGAGTTCACTTTCGATTTACGACACGGGCGTAAACGCTTTCAATCTGCGGGATATGGAACTTTCACGCGCCGCGTCTTCAAGCGGGATTCTCGCGCCGGTGGAAGCGGTGCTCAAGTGGGGACTTACCGCGTGTTACAAATTGCTCCGCAACTGGGGCCTGGCGATCATCCTCCTCACGCTTATTGTAAAAATTGTGCTGTTCCCCCTTACCTACAAAAGTTCCGAAGGCACGATGCGCATGCAGGCGATTTCGCCCCGGATCAAGGAATTGCAGGAAAAATACAAGGGCGATCAGAATCAGCTCAACATGAAAATGATGGAGCTTTACAAGCAGGAAGGATACAACCCCATGTCCGGTTGTATCACGATGCTGATTCAGTTTCCGATCCTTATTGCGATGTACAATTTGTTTGCCAATCATTTTGATCTGCGGGGGGCCATGTTTATTCCCGGCTGGATACCGGACCTTTCGGCCCCCGAATCGGTATGGAATTTCGCGCCGGTGCGGCTTCCCCTTTTGGGCAGCGATATCAGGCTGCTGCCGTTTTTGTATGTGGGATCCCAGCTTTTGAGCAGTAAAATTACCCAAACGCCGGATCAGCAGAGCAATCCGCAGATGAAAATGATGCTTTACCTGATGCCGGTTATGTTCTTTTTCCTGTTGTACAATATGCCGTCCGGGCTTACCGTGTACTGGATAATGACCAATATTTTTTCCCTGATCCAGCAGCTTATGATCAATCAGTACCTGCGGCGGAAAAAAGAAGCGGCGGGAGAAGCGCCGCGCCCGGTTATCGCGCCGGGAGGCGGCGGAAAGGGCGGAAGCCGGAAACGGAAAAAACGCTGACCGGGACGTGTCCCGCGCGGTGTTACAGCGGCGAGCGTAAACGCTGTTGTTTGTGTCAAAGAGGGGATCCCGGCGCTTTATGAGCAACGGTCCGGGATGCCTCATGTCTTATAGTGGACGTATCCGGCAGCCCCGGCGCGGGCGGTGAGAACCGCGCTGCCGGCTGCCGGGCGCGTCTTTGCAAAATGCGCCGCGGCACCCTAAACGTGGTGCGTTTTGTCCATTTTAAGCGGGTTGTTTAACAACAAAATCGCCTAAACAGCCCGGCAAGGAGCGGATTATGACCTATGAATTTGAAGGGCGTACCGAAAAGGAAGCCATCGACCGGGCCGCGGAAGAACTGGGGCTTGAAAAAGATGGATTTGATGTTGAAATTCTGGAAACCCAGCGCGCGGGCTTTTTCAGAAAGGGATTTGTTAAAATCCGGGTGCACACTGCCGGCGGCGCCAAAAAAGGAACGGCGGGCCGGGGCGGCATCTGGACCGAAACGGAAACCGCCGGAGCGGGAAAGCCCCGTGACTGGCCCGCGCGGCCGTTGTACTCAGGCAGCCCGAACGCGGAAAATGATATTGAACAGCAGATTATCGATTTTCTGGAAAACCTTGCCGGGCACATGGGATTCCACGCGAACGTATCGGTACAGTTCCGGGAAGAACGCAAACTGTGCCTTAAAATCGAATCGGACAATTCCTCTGTCCTCATCGGCAAAAAGGGGAAAAATCTGGACGCGCTTCAGCTTTTGGTCAATATTTTTGCCGGACGGCACGGCCATGAAGGGCTCAGAATAATTCTTGACAGTGAAAACTACCGTATCCGCCGGGAAGAGTCCCTGGTGCGCATGGCATATACCGTGGCGGACCGCGTCCGGGAAAGCAAAAGTTCCATTTTGCTTGAGCCGATGAATCCGTTTGACCGCCGTCTTATCCATACAACGCTGAACGATATTGCCGATGTTGAAACGATAAGCGAGGGCGAAGGGCTCTACAAGCAGGTGCGGGTGTATTACCGGGGCGCCCTCTGGCAGGAAGGCGCGCGTTCGTGAACACGTCCGTGAACGCCCCCGGTGCGGCGCGGCCGGGCGCGGCGCTGTGCACCGCGTTGTTTTTTACTGTTTTACTGTTTTTTGGTCCGGTCTTTTCCGCGCGCGCCCTGCCGCTCGAAGAACTCCTTGGCGGCGGGGAATATGCCGCCGCCCTTGAACGGGGGGAAACCGTTACGGAAGTGCAGCTTTCCCGCCCCGTCCCGAAAATCGCCCCGGATCACGCCTTTTTCCGGGAACTGACCGAAACGCTTTTTGCCCGCGTGCGGCCGTCCATGATGATAGAAAATCTGCGCCTGTACCGTAAACCGGAGGGCGCGGGCGGCGCATGGACCGAAGCGGAACGCGCCGCCCTTTACAACGGGATAACGGCGATAAGCAGCCTTGCGGGCCTTGAATACTATTCCAGTTCCCGCAAAACCATGCGTATATTTTACGAAACTTCTTCCGTAATAGACGGCCCCGATACCGCCCGGCCCGCAGCCGACCCGGTTTTTGATACGCCGCCTGAACATCTGGTCCTGTACGCGCGGCAAAAAGACCTGACGTGTGGGGACAATATATACCGCTACGAATGTTTCGCCCCGGACAGCGCGATAATTATGGTGCAGGAAAATATCACGCCCATGAACATCAGCATCATTACCGCCATTGCCCGGGGCAATCTCCGTTCGGTGGTGGCGGTATTTGACGCGGGCGCGTATCTTTTGCTGTACACCGCTGCCATTGCCAGGGCGTCCTCCTTTCCGGGCCTGGGAAACCGCGTCAGCGCCTCCTTTACTACCCGCGTGGAAGCCATTGCCGGGTGGTTTTCCGGCCAGGCGGACCGGGTTTTTTCACGGTAACTGCCCCGGATGGCCTCCCCGCCGGGGGAGGGGGCTTCCAGGCGAAAATTTTTCACTTTTTTTCAAAAAAGTGAAAAAACCGCTTGACGTAATTTTCAGGGCGTGATAAAGTCTCTCTCAACGGACTTCAAAGGAAGTGGGGTGGGGCGTTTTGACGCCGGGCATCT
>JAITGJ010000163.1 GCA_031280705.1 Spirochaetaceae bacterium | reverse complement strand
TTGAATTCACTGAGCATCCGCTCCGGCGGGAACCAGGGATTCACCAGGTAGCAGAAATCGAGCAGTTTGGGAAAACGCCAGTAGCCGCCGTAGCGCCGGCTGACAAGCCGCACCGATTCTTCCGCTGTTTCGGCAAAAAGGGTTTCCGCAATATCCTTGTACTGGGCGTCGTCAATTTCATACCACTTTTCGTCATCAAGCACCAGGGCTTTGAGTTCGTTTTTTTCAAGCGTGGTACCAACCCGCAGAACCTGTTCGTAGTATTCGTTGTTTCCCATGGCGCGGGAATACGCCTCCAGAAAGGGCACGTAGGAATCCCGCGAAAAATCACGGGAAAATTTGTAGATGTTTACCGTTTTATAGTAGGATTCCTTTTCATCGTAATTGAAAAACTTTTTCGGGATAAAGTCGGTAATCACCGCTTCGCCGGAAATCCGCACCACCGTACCGTCCATCCAGGATTCGTAGGGCGCGACCACGGCCAGGGTAGGCTCGGGGTTTTCGAGCAGCCGGTGAATAAGGCGGTCCTCAAAGATCAAATCGCTTTCCAAAAGCAGGGTGTCGTCCGCAAGCAGATGATCCTTTGCGAGGTAGAGGGAGTAAATATTGTTGGTCTTGTGGTAAATGTCGTTGGCGATCCAGGTAATATCGATGTTTTTATAGCGCGTCCCCACAAAGTCCATGAGGTTTTGCTTCTGGTACCCGGCCACGATGACGCAGCGCCGGATGCCCGCGCCGTCAAGCGAGTCAAGCGCCCGCTCAATCAGGGTGCGCCCGTTGACCTTGAGCATACACTTGGTGTTGTTGGCGGTATATTTTCCCAGACGGCTGCCCATTCCGGCGGCCAGAATTATTGCCTGCATGGTAAGCCCTGCCCTGCGTCCGTTGGATGTATGTGCGGCAACCCGCTACGCTCTCAGCATAGCGGATAAGGTCTTGCAAAGCAAGGCCGGGCCCGCCGGCCGCTCCTCTTGCAAGCCCCCGGCCGCCTTCCCCGCCTGCTTGCAGGCCGCCCTCAACAAAAAAGGCACGACTCTTGCGAACCGCAGCTTTGCACTACTTTTTCGTGTAGTGGTAATTGCAGGAAATAATCTGTATTGTATCACCCGTGACGGTATAGACAAGGCGGTCTTCTTCGGTTATCCGCCGGGACCAACAGCCGGAAAGCTGATGTTTCAGCGGTTCGGGCTTTCCTATTCCCTTAAACGGGTCCCTGCTGACAGCGGTTATCAGGTCTTTTATCTTTTGAAAGACACGGCGGTCGGCTGCCGCCCACGCGCAAAAATCCGCAAACGCTTCGCTGGTAAACGATACGTTCATGCTTCAAACTGGGCAAGCTGTTCAATCGTCATCGTCCGCAGGGGTGCGCCGCTTTGCAGTTCCCCAATGCCACGCGATAAATGCCCGCGATTCTCTTCAGACTGTAAGAGGTAAGCGGTTTCATCCGCCACTTCCCGCACGGTTATTTCAATTTCTTTATTCCGGTAGGTATCTTTGAGACCGGCGAGAAACGCGCCGGTAATTTCATCGGCAAAAAGCCGGTAGGTTGCCTGCATGGTAAGCCCTGCCCTGCGTCCGTTGGATGTGTGTGCGGCAACCCGCTACGCGCTCAGCATAGCGGATAAGGTCTTACAAAGCAACCCGGCGCTCGAACCCAGGCAGGACCGGCGGGGTTTTGCCTTCGGCAAAACCCAAGCTCAAACCGCGGAGCGGTTTGGGCACGCATCCGTGCGGATTGGACGATGGGGTTCAGCCGGGGGGGGCTACAGAGAGCGGATCATCGCTTCGGCGGCGGCGCGGCCGTCGGCAATGGCGCGGACCACAAGGCTTGCCCCGTTGCGGGAGTCTCCCGCGGCCCAGACTTTGGGGTTGGAGGTGTGGAAACTGCCCCGCGTGCGGATATTGCCGCGCTCGTCAGTCTCAAGGTCAAGTTCCGCGACAACGCCGTCCTGCACAACATGGGTAAATCCCATGGCAAGCAGTACGAGGTCTGTGCCCAGCTCAAATTCAGAGCCGGGAATTTCGGTCATGGTTTGCCGGCCGTCCTTGAGATGCCAGTCAACCCGCGCACAGCGTATGGCCTCGACCACGCCGGCGCGGCCCGTAAATGATTTGGTGTTCACCGCCCAGAGCCGCTCCCCGCCTTCCATGTGGGAGCTTGATGTTTTAAGCACCGTGGGCCACAGCGGCCAGGGAGAAGACGCGGGGCGGTGTTCCGGCGGCGTAGGCATCACCTCAATTTGCGTTACGGTCAGCGCCCCCTGACGGTTCGCGGTGCCTACACAGTCCGCTCCGGTGTCGCCGCCGCCAATCACCACGACCTTTTTCCCGTAGGCGGTAACGGGCGCGGCGTCCTTGACCGCGCCTTTTTCGCCCGCGAGTGTGCGGTTCTGGAGCGAGAGAAAATCAAGCGCCTGTACGATGCCGGAAAGCTCGCGGCCCGGAACGGGAAGATCGCGGGGTTCCCGCGCCCCAATGGTGAGCAGGATAAGGTCAACGGAATCCGCGAGGGCCCGGGGGTTGACGAATTCCGAGCCGTCGCCGCGCGTGCCAAAGGCATAGCGGGCAGAGCCGACCCGGGCCCCGGTCCGGAAAATTACCCCTTCGGCTTCCATAAGCGCGATGCGCCGGTCAATAAAGCTTTTGTCCAGTTTGAAATCAGGGATGCCGTAGCGAAGATAACCCCCGGCCTTGCGGTCCCCTTCATACACGGTAACCAGAAAGCCCGCGCGGTTAAGGTAATAGGCCGCGGAAAGGCCCGCCGGGCCCGCACCCACAATGGCGACTTTTTTGCCGTTCCGGGCTTTGGGGGGGCGCTTGTGCACCACGCCGAGTTCAAAGGCTTTTTCGATGACGGCAAGCTCGTTTTGCCGGATGGTTACCGGCTCGTCATTGGAGCCCAGCACGCAGGACGCTTCGCAGAGGGCCGGGCAGACGCGGCCCGTAAATTCCGGAAACGGGTTCCGGTCCTCAAGGAGCGCCCAGGCGCCCGCCCAGTCGCCCCGGAACACGCGGTCCTGCCATTCGGGCATGACGTTGGAGACGGGGCAGGCCCAGTGGCAGAAGGGCACCCCGCAGTCCATACACCGGGACGCTTGCGCCCGCCGTTCTTCGTCCGGGAGGCGGACCTCCACCTCGCTGTAGTCGTTAATCCGCTCCTCAACCGGACGGTAGCCGGAAGTTTTGCGCCGTACTTTCAAGAATCCCCTTGGATCGCCCACGTTTCACCTCGTTAAACCGGTTTTGCGCCGTGTATTTTACCACGGTACCGCATGTTAATCCAGAGCGATATTCGCCCCTCCGGGAGGGGGAGGGTAGCGGGAAAGGCTTAGCGAGAGAGGCGCGCGCGTTAGCGGCAGGTTCACTCCAACAGGGTTATCAAGCTGTTT
Organism: Spirochaetaceae bacterium; assembly: GCA_031280705.1. Lineage (GTDB taxonomy): Bacteria > Spirochaetota > Spirochaetia > Treponematales > Breznakiellaceae > JAISQV01. The sequence continues at coordinate 121 of JAITGJ010000163.1, read as the reverse complement.
ATGCTGACAATCATACTATTACTCCAGTAAGAACTACCATAACTAGTACACCATGAAGTCTAAAATCTCGGATACAAGTGCCGGAGCTTGATACGGGCATCGGCGGTAGTGAACTGCCAAT
>JAITGJ010000101.1 GCA_031280705.1 Spirochaetaceae bacterium | reverse complement strand
ACGTCCGCCTCAAGCCCCTCGATCACGCTCCGGGCCTGCCCGCCGGAACCGCCGTGGGACTGGTTCACCGTTACCGCCGTCCCGGTTTTTTCCTTATAATACCGGGCAAAAGCCTCGTTATATTCCCGGTACAGTTCCCGGGTGGGGTCGTAGGAGACGTTGAGGAGGGTGATCTCCCCCCCGGCGGCGTCTTCCGGTTTCACCGCATCTGTCTTTTTGCAGGAAGCGGCAAAAAGGGCGGCCAGAAGTCCCAGGGCAAGGGACCATGTTCTCATGTGTTTCATCGTTCTCTCCTTTTCAAAATACCTAGTATTTCGATGTGATTTATAATATATAAAGACGATTGTTTTTGTCAATATGCCTAAACGAAATTTTTTACAAATTTTTAAAAATAGCGTTGTCCGGATAAATTCCGCTCAAAAGGGGAACATGCGCTGTGTGCGAAGAAAACAGACGCCTCCCGGCGCGCGGTTTTATGAAGGAACGAAAAAATGGCCGGAGGCTTTATCCCGCGCGGTGCGCCGCCGGAGAAACCCTCCGGCCCGTCCGCGCTCCGGCTTTTTTTCCGGCCGGTTTGTCCGGGGCGGCGCTACACCGGGGGAACCGTTACGCCGAGCCGGGAGGCGGTTTCCACCAGGGATGCCCATACGCCCGCGGCCACCGGTACGCCCGTCCGCGCACATTCCGCTTCGGTTTCCCGGCTTTTAAGGCCCGCGTAATACACCCGGTCCGCCCCCTCGGCCGGGGAGAGCGCGCCGAGGGAGCGGAGCATACGGGACAGATCCCGCCGAAATTCCGCCGGTTCCCGGAAAAGGTCTATCCGCAGGGCAAGAAAAAAATGACACACCCGCGCGGAAGTTGTTTCAGAATCCCGCACGGCGGACCCAAAGGCGCCCCCGGACGTAAGGGCGCAAAGGATGTCCACCATCACCGCGAGGCCGTAGCCCTTATACCCGCCAAAGGCCGTGCCTTCCCCGCCCAGGGGCAGTAGGCCGCCGCCCCGCAAATACAACATATCTTCCGCCCCGGTTTCCGGAATGCCCAGGGCCCGAAAAATATCCGTGGAAAACGCTTCCAGTTCCCGCCGGGAAATCCGCACGCCCTCCAGGGGCGGCGTTTCTAAAGGCGCCGCCTGTAAAGGCGATACATCAACGGCGGGACGTTTTTTTTGAGGCATGACATCTCCTCTGTCTCGCCCCATGCTAATCACACAACCCAAAATTTGCAAGAAGCGCCGCGTCCCTGGGACGAGACTTCCCATAACGCGCGAGCCGGGGTAAAGTGGGCCATGCCCCCCACTCGCCCCCGGCGCCGTACCATGCGTTTCATCCTGACCGCCGCGCTCCTGTGCGCCGGTATCACGCGGCCCTGTGTGCTTGAAACGGCCGCAGGGCCGTTTCCGCCGGAACTCCGTTGGCGCGGCCTTGCCGGAACCGCGGCGGGCCTGTATGCGGTGGGGCTTTTCGGGAACCTCGTGCCCCTGCGTACGGGCGGCGAAGTACGGAAAATTGTCCGTACCGGAGACGGCTGGTTTACGCTGGGCGATGAGGGGATCCTTTTTTCGCGCGATCTTTTTACCTGGGAAAGCCGGAACCGGGGCCTCCCGGAAAAAACCCTCAAATTGTACCGGGACGGCATTACATCACTTGAAAAAGTGGTGCAGGAAATCAAAGACCTTGAAGTGAACCCTTTCGGCACGGATATCATGGTCTGCGCCACCAAGGATACGGTTTTTTTGAGCCGCGACGCAGGGAGATCCTGGCAGAGCCTCGGCATGCCCAGTTACCGTACCAACGGGATCAAGGCTGTCGCCGTTACCGCTTTTCCCCGGCGCGAGGGCGGGCGGTCCCTTGTGGTATTCATGTCCCACAGCACCTACGGGATTCACTACCTTGAACCGGATCGCCGCGGCGCGGTCTGGACGGAGCTTAACGCGGGAATAGAAACCCTGGAAACTACGGGCAACGCCGATGAAGTTTCCGACATCCTCCCGGCCCGTTCCGCGGTGGAGGACGGCGCGCCGGTTTTGTACGCGGCCCAGACGTTCCGCCCCCGGATATACCGCCTGGACTGGGAGCGGCGGCGCTTTGTAACGGTATGGTCCGGCGGGGCCGAATTTGGCACGGTGGATTCACTCGCCCTTGACGGCGCGTTTCTTGATTTTGTGCGGGAGGGCGAAGTGTGCGCGATTCCCCGGCTGGACACGGGGGAACGGGGAACGGGGAGTATTGCCGCCGCGGGAAGACGGGGAGAAATTGAGCGCGTCAGGCTGTTAACCGGGGAACCGGAGCCGCGCCCCCGCTGTCTGGGCCTCTGGAGCCGGGGAGGGGAGAACGGCGGCGCGGCGGAAGATTTTTTTGCCCTCTCCGAACTCTGGCTGCTGGATGAAGCCGCGCCGCGCGCGGAGGACCGGGACGGCGCGGCCACGGCGGACACGCCCGGCGCCGTTCAGTCTCCCGCCCCGGCATGGGGGCGGGAGGGTATCTACCTTCCGGCAAATCACGCGATGGACGAACGCCTCCTTGCCCGCCACCTCGCCACGATTGAAAGCCGGAACCTCAACATGATCGTTATCGACATGAAAGACGATTATGGCCGTTTTCGTTTCAGTCCCGAAAATCCACGGCTGCTTGAAAAGGGACGGGTGTTCCGGCCCGTTGACATCGGCCGGTTTCTCGCGGACATGAAAGCGCGCGGGGTTTACACGGTGGCCCGCATCGTGGTGTTCAAGGACCCGGAACTTGCCCGCCGGGAAAACGGCCGCTACGCCGTGTGGGACCGGCGGCTTAACCGGCCCTGGCGGGGATATTTCGACGTCCGCGTCCGGAAGGACCGGGAACAGCAGAACAGCGCGGACCTGGAAACAGAAATACTGCCGGACGGCGGCGCGGAAGCGGAATATGAAATACTGCGCACCTTTTATGATGAACAGTGGGTTGATCCCTATTCGGAAGAAGTGTGGGAATATACGGCGCTGCTTGCGGAAGAACTCAACCGGCGGGGCTTTGACGAGATTCAGTTTGATTATATCCGCTTTCCCACCGACGGGCAGAATCTTGAAGACGCCCGTTACCGCTGGCGCGAAGCCGGAATGGACATGGAAAGCGCCATGCTGTCGTTTCTGCGCCACATCCGCTCCCGGCTGGACTGTCCCCTTTCCGCGGACATTTACGGCGCGAACGGCTGGTATCGCACCGGGGCGCGCACCGGCCAGGAAGTAGAACTCATGGCGCCCTATATCGACGTTATCTGCCCCATGTACTACCCCAGCCACTTTGAACAGAATTTTCTCGCCCAGCATCCGGCGGAAGAGCGCCCCCGGCGCATTTACTACCAGGGCACCCTGCGTACCGCGCGGATAGGCCGCGGCAAAGTTATTGTGCGCCCCTATGTGCAGGCATTTTATCTTAACGTTTCCTACGACCGGCAGTATTACAACACCGAATATGTGCTCAGGGAAGTGCTCGGCGTCCGCGCCGCCGGGGGCTTTCCCGCACGGGGCCTGCCGCCTGCCCGGGACCTGCTGCCCGCCTATGGTGGGCTTACCTATTGGAACAACGCGGGGCGTTATAATGACCTGCCGTTTGGCAGCGCCGCCGCGCCGGAACCCGCCGAACGCTGAACGTACCGGTTTCCGGTTCCGGCGCTCTGTTCCGCCGGCGGTTGCGGGACCGCGCCGGGGAAGGGGGCGGGCGGATAGCCCTGCATCTGCTCCGGCCCCTTCCGTGGGCTTCCGCCCCCCAACGTGTCAATCGCGCTATGCGGATCAACGGTGCGATGGCTTTTCCGTCAACGCCGGGTATTACCGTTTACATCCCCGCATCAGGAAGCATGCGGATTTTAACGCCCGGGTTGTGGACAAAACCGCCGCCCGCTTCCCGGAGTATGCCGGTCCGGTTCCCTGCTTGAGCAATTGACC
>JAITGJ010000090.1 GCA_031280705.1 Spirochaetaceae bacterium | reverse complement strand
AAGTCGTGGGCAAACATGAAACGGTTTCTTCGCAATAACCTGCGGGATTTTCAATCGGTCAATTCGGCTGTCTATGATTATTTCAGAGTTCCATAAAATTATATTAAACTACTATATCGCGCTCGGCGCTTTGGTATTTTTTATAATCTCGTTTTTTTCCGCCTTTCTTTTCGGCTTTAGCAAGGGGAAAAAGGCGGAACGGCGGGCATGGGAAGAAGCGGAAGCGCGGAAAGCGAATGACGCGGTTTTCTATGAAAAGGAAAAAGCGGACATCATGCGGGAGGTATTTGGTGGCGCGGAACAGAAGAAAGCGGAATTATCTGGCGGCGGCGGCGCTCGTGAGCGTTTTGATCGCATCAATGACAGCCTGCGCGGGAAGTCCAAGAATTGAATACGTCTACGAAACGCCCGGTGTCCCGGCGTTTCCGGTGTTCCCGCCTCCCGATCCGGTAACGCTGGACGGGGAGAAGGAAACCGTGTCGATGCCTCTTTGGTATTGGCAAAAGATCGCGGAGTACAAGATCGACGTGGACGCCATAGAGGAGTATCTTGACCGGCTCCGCGAGGCGGCGGCGCGGTGATTGTCTATATCTCCGGCCCCATCACGGGGATGCCTGAAAACAATAAAAAAGCGTTTAGCGAGGCGTATTCCGATATAGCGCGGCTTAAAAGAAATCCGCGTTTGCGGAATATGAAAATTATAAACCCGCTGCGCGTAGGCGCGGGGATTAGAAAATCTTTTAGCGTAAAGGGAAAAAACGAGCCGGACTGGACGGACTATATGCGGGCTTGTATAAAAAAACTATGCGAAGCCGACTGCGTCTATTTTCTTGAAGGCTGGTACGCAAGCAAAGGGGTGAACCTCGAACGGAATATAGCAAGAAGGCTTGATATTCCGTGCGCGGATAACATGGAAGAATTGTGGAAAATACTGGGAGTATAAGAATAAAGGGGGAAGCGTGAAACTCGTAAAAGAAAATTATAATTACTACACCCAGCGGAACAACGAGGTTGATCCGCTGATTAGCTGCCAGGTAACGGCGATGGTACAGGCGCTTGATCTCGCGGATATCGCTTTCCCGCCATTGGTAACGTTCAAGCAGCCCGAAGACGCGCTGCGGGATTTTATCAAGCGGAAAGGCGGAAACCCCGAAGTCCACGCCGCGCTTTCAAAGTATACCAACGAGTGGATAGGACGGCGCGTTACCGGATTTTCCACGGAAACAAAACTTCAGGATATCAAGGCCGATATCGACAGCGGCCTTCCCGTGGTTTTATCAGGCAGCTTTCCCGGCTATCCAACCCCGCGCAAACAGCCGCTGGGACACATCGTCACCATGATAGGCTATGGGGAAGAGGGGGTTGTGATAATCGATCCTTACGGGAACACGCTGGACGACTGGAAAGGATCGGGGCAGCGGGTAGTTTTGTCCTGGGAACGGTTTCGGCGCTGGATCAAGCCCCGCGACGGTATGGATATAAAATGGGCGCACCGGTTTTACCGGTAGGACTTAACCATAGGCGCGGGCGATTATTTCAGCGAGCGTTATACGCAAATTAGGGGTTCGTAAACACTGCCGGCCAGCAGGTGAACGGATAACCAGGGGCGCGTTACAAGTTAAGGCGTTACGGCGGAATAATTTTTCAAAAAGTTAATAGCTTTAGGTTTTTTGCCCTTGCAGGATTGAATGGAAGATGAAAAAGATTTTGATTGATGGCGAGATAGGCTATGACTGGTGGACAGAATCGGGGGTAACCGCGAAGACCGTCAAGGAACAGTTGGCCGGGCTCTCCGATGGCGAAGACATTGAAATCGAGATAAACTCGCCGGGCGGCAGCGTCTACGAGGGCGTGGTTATTTTCAACCTGATACGGGACGCGGCGAAGACGCATCCCGTATCGGTGCGTATCAACTGCATGGCCCTCAGCATGGCAAGCTATATCGCGCTGGCGGCGCGGACTGTAGACCGCGATTCAAAAATATCGGCAAGCGACAATTCCGTACTGCTTATCCACAACCCTTACGGCGGCGCGTGGGGCGATTACCGGCTCATGCGGAACGAGGCGGAGTACCTTGAGAAACTTTCCAATATGTACGGTTCGGTTCACGCCCTCGTCGCCGGTAAAGATATCGGTGAAATCCGCGCCGCGATGGACAAGGAAACCTACTACGTCGGCAAAGAAATCGCGGACGCCGGTTTCGCCAATGACTATGAGGCAATCACCCAGGAGGAACCGGGAACGCCCGCCGAAGACGACCAGGCCCGCGTATTCGCCCTGAACCGGGACGGGCATATCGTAAAAGCGAGCGCCGCCTTGCAAGAGGCCGTCAACCATTCGATGTCGGCGCTGGTCAATAACAAACGCCGGGCGCTGGACGATCTCCAGAACGCCGCGGCCTTGGCTGGAAACCTTAATGGAGGGGGCTGTGCCTCCAATGGGGCGGCTGCCCCGATAACAGGTGTTGGCAGTCCCGCCGCTCTCGCGGGCGGCGGCTGTTATGATAATTCAAATCCGGGGGCGGAACCTGCCGGAAACAAGGGAGGCGCGATGAAGCCTGAAGACTTACTGGCTCAAGACAAAGCCTGCTACGACGCGGTTTTCGCTCTTGGGGGAAAGGCGGCTCTTGAAGAAGAGCGGCGGCGGGTCGCCGCGCACATAAAGCGCGGGGAGAAATGCGGGGCTATGGATATCGCGCTCAAGCATATCCAGGGCGGGAAATCGGTCGTTGAAGAGGACGTGAACGAAGAGTACTTCGCCGCCGCCCTGGACAAACGGCGCGAGGCGGCGCGGCTGCGGGACAACGTGCCCCCGCTTGGTTTTTCCGGCGACGGAGAAGGGGCCGATGACGCGGCGCTGGCCGCCGTATGGGACGCGGGAGTGAAAAGCTCGCGGCGCGGAAACAAAGGGGGTGCTCAATGACCGTCCGCAATGTGGAAAACAAGTCCCTGCATCTGGGAGACAACCTGTACCAGGCGGGGCCGATTTCCATTCCGGCGGAGACCGCCTACAAGGCCGGGATGCTGTTAAAGCGTAATGCGGACGGATTCGCGGTTGCCGCCGCCGCCGACACGGCGGTTGCCGTCCTGGGCTTTGACGCGGGAAACGCCGGAACCGCCGCCGCCGTAAAAAACGTGAGCGGCATTATTTAGGGGCGGGTGCGGCACGATATGCTGTTTTACAACGCGGCCCCCGAGACGGCATTGACCGCCGCGCAGTGCGACTCGCTTCGCGTCTACGGCATCGTGGCGCAGAAGGTTACCGATCTGTCGAAACTGGACAATCAATAGGAGGGCGGGATGATAGATTTTTTTGTTAGGATCGTGGAGATGTTCCGGCAGCAGCCGGACATTACCAGGATGGGATTCCTGTCAACGTTTTTCCGCGTTGTGCCGGAAAGTTTTACCGACGCCGACGAGATTGAGTATGACATCGTGCGGAGCGGCGCGGAGATCGCCCCGGCGGTGCCGAACCTGAACGCGGCGGCGGTGTCAATCGCGCTGGACAAGTTTACCAACAAGAAGGTGGAATTCCCCACTTACACGCTGGACAGCCCCGCGGACATCCACGCGCTTATGGCGCGGCGTCCCGGGGAGAACGCCTACCTTACCGGCACGGGAGCGGTAAACTGGCTTGCGCGGCTTGCGGATACGCTGGTTCCGGCCTTTGCGAAGATGATGCGGATGCTGCGTAATTCCATCGAGTACCAGGCGGCTCAGGTTTTGCAGACCGGCAAAATCGAGCTTACCGACGAGAACAACGTAACGACCTATGCTGAAAACTTCTTTCCCAAAGCGACGCATTTCCCCACGGTATCCATATCCTGGGGCGCGAGCGGGGCCGACCCGGTACAGGACTGCAAAAACCTGATAAACGTTATCCGCAAAGACGGCTTTGTTGACGTAAAGCGGCTCGTGTTCGGCGAGGCGGCGTGGGACAAGTTTTTCCGGGACACCTGGGTGCAGGATAACCTCAAGCAGGATTACCTTGGCGTGGGCGGCCTCGACCCCCGGCTTGCCGATAAGGGCGCGGCGTATATGGGCTGCCTTTTTATCGGGCAGTATAAAGTCGAGCTCTGGTGCTACGACGGTTTTTACACGCCCTGGAAGACCACCAGCGCCGTGAACTTTCTTGACCCGGACAAAGTACTCTTCCTGCCCGAATTGCCGTCACTGGATTTCCGCAGGTATTTCGGCGGCTACCCGAACATCAAAATCGACCCGGTGTTTGACCCGCTTTTCGGGAACAAAATACCCATCGACAACGAGTATGACTTCTTCGCCCGGGTCTACATGGACGAGAAGCGCCGGACATACATCGGCGAGGTTGGCTCAAGGCCCTTCATGTGCCCGGTGAGTATCGACCGGTACGGCTGTTTGACCACCGTGGTCTAAATTATTTTGGAGGATGCTATGTATATCGTGGCGGAGGGACATTCGTTTTCAACCCCCAAGCGGGGGATCATCGGGCCCGGGGCGGAGATCACCGAACAGGATTTTGCCTCGAAGGAAATCTTTTTGAAAAAAATTTCCAAAGGGCATATCGTCGTCGGCAAGTCGAAAGCCGCCTTGCAGCGGGAACTGGAAGCGGCCCGGGCCGGCGCCGGATCAAAGCGGGAAGAAGCGGACGAACAGGCGGCAAAAAACGCGGACGCTATCAAACAAGCGAAACGCAAAGCCGCCGAGGACGCGGTACAGGCGGCGCTGGGCGTCCTTGAGGCGAAGCGGGACGCGGATACCGCCGCGAAAGCCGCCGCCAAGAACGCGAGCGTCGCGGATAAAGCCGAAGCGGACTATCGGCTGGAAGCGGCGCAGGCCGATGCCGACAAGAAAGCGCGGGAACTTTCGGAGGCGCGGGACGCGCTTACCGCCGCCGAAGCGTCGCTCGCGGGCCTTGCGGGGTAACGGTGAATTTACGGGAACTCGCCGAAGCCGATTTGGAAAAGACTCTGGAAGCCCCCTCCACGTCGGGCAGCCCCTTTACGCTGATCGACCCGGCTGGCGGTGAATACGCCGTTACCGGCATGGCGGGGGACATCGGTTTTTTGATCGAGCCGGAACGGGGCGAGAAGATCCGCGGACGGTCAATCGAATGTTCGTGCAGGATAAAAACGCTTGCCGCGCTGACATCCCTGGTTCCGTGCCGGGGCTGGAAGGCGCGGTTAATTGATCTGCGGGGGAACGCGGTGAACGTGTTTGTGTCGGGCTGCGACGCGGATAGGACGATAGGCATATACAATCTGTCCATCGCGCTGGATATGGGAGGCGGCGCATGAGTGAGGCGCAAATCAAGAAACTCATAACCGAGCCGGATACCCTTGAAATCGTCCGCGATCAGCTTGCGGCGATTTTGTCATTGGGGCTGCAAAAACAGCACGCGATAGCGGTTGAGGACGGCGCGGCAAACGCCGCCGAGTACGATATTCCGGTGTATGTGGAGAATTCGCGGCCCTATGAGGCGGGGGACGATAATCCCCTGCCGCGTTTTGTGAACGTGCTGCTGCCGAAGGTTGAAGCGCCCGAGGCAAACCCCCGGCTCGGTATGCAGAAGGAACAGGCGGTGTTCTGGATCGACTGCTGCGCCCGGGGAAATGACGGCGGGAACTTCCGGGACGACAAGAGCGCGAGCTTCCGGGCGTGGAAACTAACGCGGCTCGTCCGGCGCATCCTCATGTCCGATTATTACACCTATCTGGGGCTGCGCGGCACGGTTGGTTCCCGGATAGTTACGGCTATGGAAGCCGGAACGCCGGACAAAACCGGCGAATCGGCGCTCGCGTATGTGATCATCCGCGTGACCATAGCGGTACAGTTTTTGGAAAAGGCAATCGAGGCGGAAGGCTTTCCGCTTGAGGCGATTGACTGGGAATTAAACCCCGCCAGCGGGGAATTACGGGCAATAGGAGGCTGATATGCTGCCAGCATCGGCGGTATCCCGCGTTTGCGGAGTGAACGTGGAGTACCGGAACTTTAACGCGGGGGCGGGGGCGTACCTGCCCCAGCGCCTCGCCGTTATCGGCGTTGGAAATGACAGCGCGCTTTACAGTGCCGACAAATACGAGGCGGCCGGAAGCGCGGACGCGGTGGCGAAACGCTACGGCTACGGATCGCCGCTGCACCTCGCGGCGCGGCAGTTGTTCCCCTCAGGCGGCGGGGGCGCGAATTTCCCCGTAACCTTCTACCCGCTCATCGCGGACACCGGCAGTTTCGCCGCCGCGACCATCCGCGTTACCAATACGGCGGCCAGCCAAACAACGATTCCGGCTGACCGCTATCATTTCCCTGACGGCGTTATGGATTGGTACATCACCCTTGACGCGCCGCTGGTATTGGAGAGCGGCGAACACCGGGACTTTACCCTCACCGCCGCGAGAAAAGGCTTTGACCAGAATCTCGCCGCCGGAATTGATGTCGCCTCGGTAATCGACCCGGCTATTCCCCCCGGCATTACCGTGGTATGCGTGGACGCCGTGAACGGTACAGACCCCGGTTCCGCCCCGGCGCAAGGGACGGTCTCCTGCGACGGCACGGCGGCGGAGGCGGGGGAAGGAACCATCACCATCGGCGGCGTGAGCGCGGTATTCGCCATCCTCAAAGGCAACACCGGCGCGGAGGTTCTTTCGGCCATGAGATCGGCAATTCAGAAGGTGCTGGAAATGCCGGTAACGGCGGGAGCCATCGCGGGCGGTGAGATGCCGCTTACCGCAAAATGGAGCGGCGCGACCGGAAACGACATTGCCGTCAAAGTGGACGCGGCGGTGGAGGGCCTTACCTTTGACGTAACCGCAATGTCAGGCGGCGCGGTGGACCCGGATGTCAGCCCGGCGCTGGAGCAAATCGGTCAGGTCTGGGAAACCTTCATCCTCTCCTGCTTTTCTTACGATAATCCGTCCCGGCTTGACCAATACCAGACCTTCTCCCAAGGACGCTGGAGTGAACTGGAAAAGAAGCCCTGCCTCGTGGCGCACGGATGCGTGGACGACTTCGCCACCCGGACGGCGCTTACGGATCAGCGCAAAACCGATTACGCCAACTTCCTGATACAGTCCACCGGGAGCGGCGAGCTTCCCTTTGTCATCGCCGCGAAGGGGCTGGTGTCGGACATCATGACCAACGCCAACGCGAACCCGCCGCTGGGGTATCACGGCCTGTTGAGCGGCCTTGCCGCAGGCCCCGATACGGCCCAGGAGAATTATACCACCCGCAACAACGCGGTAGCGAAGGGCGCGAGTACAAACATCAAGAACGGCAGCGCCGCCGAACTCAACGACATTATTACCTTCTATCATCCTGACGGCGAGAGCCTCCCCTCACGCCGCTATGTGGTAGACCTGGTGAAGCTGCAAAACGTGGTTTTCAATATCCGGGCAATCATGGAAGCGGACGAATTGAAGGGAGCGCCGCTGGTGAGCGACGAGACGCCGACCACGAACCCGAAGGCGGTGCAGCCCAAGACCATCAAGACCGCTTTGATAAACCTGGCCAACTCCCTTGCCGCCTACGCGATTATTCAGGAACCGGAGTTCACCAAGGAGAACATGGCGGTCAAAATATCGAGCCAGAATCCCAAGCGGCTTGACGTGCGGTTTCCGTGCAAACTTTCCGGCAACGTGGAAGTTACCAGCACGGATATTTACTTCGGCTTCTATCTTGGTGCGGCGTAAGGGGGCGGTAAATGAATATCAGCGGGCCTATAGAATCTATTACCATCGCCGGGCGGCGTTTCCCGGTGAACGGGGATGACGCGGGAAACGTTATCCTCGCGGGGTTCAAGAACGAGGTGAAGTTCAACGGCGACGGATCGAAGCGGCTTATCCGCAGCCGGGTCAATGGCAGTATCAAAAACCTCAATGTGCAGGTTACCCATGAAAACCGGGACCTTGAATTCATGCGGGACCAGCAGAGCAAGGCGGACTTTTTTGACATTTCGATCACCTATTGCGACGGCACCGTGTATGCGGGCTCCATGCAATTTGTGGACGATATTACCGAGGACACCCAGCAGGGAACCGCGGGCATATCCCTTGAGGGCGATCTTGAAATGCAGTCGTAAGGAAGCGGGTGATGGACAATTTGGAAAAAGAAACCGCCAGAGCGGAAGAATACGGGGCGGCGGAAGTGCGTGACCTGGCGGAACAGGAGTTTGCGAACTACTGTGAAGCCAACGGCTTTGACCATGACGCGGACGGGATGGATGATGAAGACCGCGAGAGCTTCTTAAAAATCAAGCGGCGTTTCGTAAAGGCCGTGAAGGAAGCCCGCGTGATCGTTGACGGGACGATCCTGGTCTATACGGTCTCAAAGTTTTCGGGCAAGGAAGCGGGGCGGAAAATCACCGTCCGCCGTCCGGTGGGCAGGGACTTTCTCGCTATGGACGGCTACAAGGAAACCCAGCAGATGAACAAGTTCCAGGCGTTTGTCTCTTCCTTCTGCGGCAGGAGAAGTCCTTTGTGGCCCGGCTCGATATAGCCGACCGCCAGTTCCTGCAGGACATCGGAACGCTTTTTTTAGGTTCCTGATTTCCGAAGTCGCCGTTGACGGAAAGCGGCAGCGGAAATCGGGCATGGCATGGGCGGCTCATCAGATGCGGCAGGTCTACACGGATTACCACGTCGGTATCGATCCCCGGGATATAACGCTGGATGAGATAAGGTTTTTCTATATGCCGCTGGTTGAGAGCCTTTGTGAGCTGCAGCGGCAGGCGCAAAAGGCCAAGAAGCGTTAGTTTGCCGGTGGAGGTAAGCCCGTGGCGGGGAAATACGCAATAGAGACGGTTTTTTCTCTGATAGACAACATTACCCGCCCCCTCTCCAACGTCAACAATGAAGCGAAAGTTGTAAACCGCCCCCTAAAAAATATGTATGCCGGCGCGGAAAAGGCCGCCGACCGGTTCATGGGGAAAATCAAGAACCTGGGCGGGAAGCTCGCGGGCGCACTGGGGCTCGCGGGAATCATCAACATCGACAAGGTGGCAGGCGTCCTTACTTCCGGCGTAACCAACGCGATAGCATACCAAAGCGCCCTCGCCAAGATCGGCACGGTGGCGGATACGGCGGCGGTTCCAATCGGCAATCTGTCAAAAGAGATTTTAGAAGTTTCCTCAAGGACAGGCATAGCGTCAAATCAAATAGCGGACTCTATGTATACCGCGATAACGGCGGGTATATCAACCGAAAAGGCGTCGGCCTTTGTGGAAACGGCAACGAAATCGGCAATCGGTGGTTTTACCGACGAGGCTACAGCGATAGACGCGCTGACATCGGTGATTAACGCCTACGGCTTGCGGGCGGAACATGCCGCCGCCATTTCCGACAGAATGCTCTTGACGCAGAATTTGGGCAAAACTTCTTTTAACGATATGGCGCAGGCAATGGGGAAGGTTGTACCCTATGCGGCGCATCTCGGCGTTTCTGTCGATGAGTTATTTGCCTCGATTGCGTCGCTCACAGGTTCCGGCTCTCTTAAAACGGCGGACGCGATGTCCAGCATGAAGGCGATGCTTGCCAGCGTTATTAATCCAAGCAAGGAAGCGGCGGAGACAGCGAAAAGACTCGGCGTTGATTTTTCCGCATCCGCGTTACAGGCGAAAGGATTTGCGAAATTTATTCAAGAAATATCGGACGCGGCGGGCGGTAATCAGATCGTGCTTGGAAAACTGTTCGGCTCTGACAAAGCGGACACCGCCGTGCGTATTCTCACCTCAAGCGGCAGGGACTCGTTTCTGGGAGCGCTGGACGCGATGCGGAATTCGGCGGGCGCGACCGAGGAAGCGTTTGCAAAAATGATGAACACTCCCGAAAAGCGCTGGGCAATGGTTACGAATACCGTGCGGAACGCCGGTATCAATCTGGGAAACGCGCTGCTTCCGGCGATTGAAAAAATAGCCGAAAAGATAGGCGGCATAGCCGGCAGCATCGCCAAAATAGATTTTAGCAAATATACGGGCGCGGTTGAAAAAGCGTTTGGCGTGATAGGATTTTTCATAGACGCGATAACCGGCGCGGTAAAAACAGCCTGGCAGTTTCGCGGGGTGATTATTGCCGTCGTGATTGCTATGGGCCTGTATTACGCGGTCTCAATGGCGGTAGTGGGGGTTGGAAAACTCATTATAGCAAATCTACTTGCAATTAGTTAAAACAAAAGGTATAATAAAGAATGGCATACGATAAGGAATTTAGGCTGCGTGTAATAAAGTATAAAGACGCGGGGCACACTTTTAAAGAAGT
>JAITGJ010000007.1 GCA_031280705.1 Spirochaetaceae bacterium | reverse complement strand
ACATCATCAAGAACCTCCGCAAAACGGAGCAGGGCGTCCCGGGCCGAAGACGTTTCCACCAGCGCCGCGGAAAGACCCTCCGGCGCGCGGCGAAGGCTTTCCCAGACCAGGAGGCCGTCTCCCGCGGCGGCGGTGAGAATACGCGCCGCGCGGGACGGACGGGCGGCCGCGAAAACGCGGTCCCGGTCCGCAAGGAGGCTTTTTGCCCGCCCCGATTCAAGACGCTTGAACCAGTGTTCCCGGCCTTTCGGCGCGGCGGACCAGGAAAGATTTTCGGCGTCGCCATACATGGCGCTGGAAAGTATCACCGCCGCCGAGATTTCCCGTTTCCGCGAAACTTCTTCCCGGATATTTCCCTCGTAGCCGGTTGAAGACGGCGTGTAAAATGTTTTGCCCCGCAGTACGGCGGGCAGATACTGCTGGGCCGCCCAGTGATCCCGGTAGGCGTGGGGGTAAATGTACCCTTCGCCGTGGCCAAATCCCTCGCCGTCACGGCTCGCGTCCCGGAGGTGGTTCGGTACTTCGGCGTCTTCTTTATCGACTTCCGCGAGCGCGTCAAAAAAAGCCATGGCTGAGTTTGATTTCGGCGCGGTGGCAAGGTAGAGACAGGCGTGGGCCAGTGGAAAATTGCCTTCGGGAAAACCGATGCGATCAAACGCCTCCGCGCAGGAAATGACCACCTGGAGCGCGCGCGGATCCGCCATGCCGACATCTTCGCTTGCCAGGATTATCATGCGGCGAAAAATGAACGCGGGATCTTCCCCGGCGCGTACCATTTTGGCAAGCCAGTACAGCGCCGCGTCCGGATCGCTCCCGCGCACGCTTTTGATAAAGGCGCTTATCGTGTCAAAATGATAATCCCCATCGCGGTCGTACAGCACGGCCCGCCGCTGAATGCTTTCTTCGGCGGCTTCCATCGTTATGACAATTTCCGCACCTTCGGGGGGCGGCCATACCGTGCCCGTTTCCCCGCCTCTGGTCCAGGGGCTTGTTTCGACGGCAAGTTCCAGCGCGTTAAGAAGGCTCCGCGCATCGCCCCCGGACACTTCCACCAGGTGTTCGAGCGCGCCGTCCGCGAACAGGACCCGCCATTTCCCGTATCCCCGCTCCGTGTCGGAAACGGCGCGGCGGGCGGTGAGCAAAAGATCCCCGTCCGCAAGCGGTTTAAGCTGAAAAATGCGGCTGCGGGAAACCAGGGCGCGGTTCACTTCAAAAAATGGATTTTCCGTAGTCGCGCCGATAAGGATGACGACACCGTTTTCCACCCAGGGGAGCAGCGCGTCCTGCTGGGCCTTGTTCCAGCGGTGCACCTCGTCCACAAAAAGGATCGTGCGCCGGCCATAGAGCCGGCGGTGATCGTCGGCGCGGTCAATGGCTTCCCGTATGTCCTTTATTCCGGCAAGCACGGCGTTGAGGCTTTCAAAATATGCCCGGGTTGTGTTGGCGATGACCCGCGCGAGGCTGGTTTTGCCGGTACCGGGCGGCCCATAAAAAATGAGGGATGAGAGGCGGTCCGCCTGGATAGCCCGGCGGAGCAGACGTCCCGGCCCCACAATATGATCCTGGCCGGTAACTTCGTCCAGGGTCCGGGGCCGCATGCGGCTGGCGAGGGGGCCCTCGTCCGTGTCCGCGCGGGTAAAAAGATCCGCCACGGTTTCTCCCTAGTTTCTCCGGTCTTCTTCCTTCCACTCGCCTTCCTGTTCCGAATAGCGCCAAAGGCCGTAAAGATTGGTTGAGGCGAATATTTCCCGATCAGCCGATGGTGTAGTAGTACTGGAAGCACTCTCCCAAATCGGTACCCACGTGAAATGGTTGATTACCCGCCGTCCCAGGGACGCGCCGTAACGGGCGCGGACCTTGTCGTCGCCCAGCGTTACCGGACAGTTCCCGTCAATATCACCCGGCGTTGTTCCCGCCGGGTCAAGGGCGATTTCCACATAGCCGTGCGTATAACTGCCCGAATACCGGCGGCCCGCGAGGAGTACATTGTGGGTGGTATTTTCCCAGCGGGTAAGCGCCCCGGTAAAATTGTACCCTGAGTAATCTTTTACGGCGGCGGTGGACGGAGTGGCGGCCTGTATCACCGCAACGGATGAACCGCCCGCGGCGTAAAGGATAGTGGGCGCGCCACTGGTGGGACCAAACGCGAAGCCCATAAAGGATTTCCCATCGGTGCCCGCTACCTGCGCCGGCATGGCCCCCGGGGAGGCGGCGGAGTAAAACAGGCCCTTTCCCCGTATCGACGTAAAGTAAGCGCTCCCCATTTTTTCCGCGGCAAGCAGCAGGCCGGTTTGGCCGTAATTCACCGGTGATGACGCGGTATCTTGAATATACCGTATCGTTTCGTTCGCCATACCGATAAAAAGCGTGTCCCCCGCGCCAAAAATGGCGGAAATGGCTCCGCCTGCGCCTGTAACCTCGTCCCATTGTGGCGGGTCCGCAAGGGCCAATGCCGTGCGGTATAATTTATCGTCTGCGAGTTTGCCCGAAGTGCTCACCTGGGCGTACAGAAAACCGCCCGTTACCGCGATACTCTGCACCCGCTTCCCCGGAGGCTGTCCGGGAATTTCTTTCCAGCCCAGTCCCGGATTCCGCAAAAAGCTAAACTGGTAAATCCGTCCGTTGGATACAAACGGGACCCCGCCCGTACTGACAACAATCCTTCCGGGGGTTCCCTCAATAGCGGTATCGACCGGCGGCGTGGCCTGTTCAAGATCGGCAAAAACCGGCGACTGTTGACAGGAAAACAGTAAACCCGCCGCCGTTATCGCGCACAGCACATACGCCGAAAGGCGGACGGCTGCCGGGCGCACAGTCCCGGCGGCTTTCCCGCCGCATGCGCGCGCAAAAAAACTGAAATTACGCGCCGGCCTTGTCTTTGTATTCATAATACTCATCCTAGAAATGGTAGCGTACCGCGAGGGTCGTTTCCACCAAATTGCCGTAACGGTTTTTATCCGCGCCTTCTTTCGGCCATTCCGGCACAAACCACCAGGCGGCATTGATCCCGATGGACCAGTTGCTGTGGAAGCGCAGAAACGCCGCGGCCCCGGCCTTGATAAACAGGCTCAAATTACCCGCGTCGCCGTGGCTTTTGGGGCTGATGCCGAACATGAGGTACAGCGGAAACTCCACCGGCCCCGCGACAAACTGATACCCGCCCTGAATGCCGAGCGGGATCATGAAAAGCATCGTTTCCCTGATGGTTGACGCGAACATCCCCTGGAGCGTTCCGCCCAAAAACCAGTGGGGACTGAGAAAATAGGAAATTGAAAGAAACCCCGTTCCCCCCACATTGATATTGCCGGGGAAGACGCTTTCGGCGTGGCCGTGATAGGGCTTGAACTGGTTGTCCAGAAACAGGACCGGAAATGTTACCCCAAGCGACATGGTAAAAACCATGCTCCCCCGCGCGTAACTGTTGATATTTTCCACAATCCAGTCCGGCTCGGCGGGGATTTCCCCCTCCGTTTGGGCGAACAGGGGAAAACACAGGGCCGCCGTGAGAAACGCTGACGCAAGTGCTGTACGCGGATTGGGCATGTATAACTCCAGAGTGCAAGGTTTTGGCCCGTGCCCGGGATCCGCCCGGACAGGGTTTTTTCAGTGGGCCTGTTCAAAACCGGGAGGTTTGGCGCCGCAAACGCCAAACCTCTGCCTTATTAAACAACGCTCATACAACAAACGCGCCGTTCAGGTGGTTACGGCGCGTTCCCATTTCCACCCCGCTCAATACTGAGATATTGCAGCAAAACCGGATATTTCGTCAATAATTCACCGTAACGGGCCAACTCGTCAAGCCGCGCGTGCATTTCCACCCGCCCCCGCGCCGCGCGGTCAAGGGGCGCGGTAAGTATTTGCCGCTGGAAGGAAAGAAATTCGGCGTACAGGTCCCGGCTCATGCGGTAGAGGCCGAAATCGGGCGGCGCGGCACGGTGAATCGCAACGCGGACGCCTTCAATATCTCCAAAATGCGCGGCAATTTCCGCCGTGAGCAGGTCCTGCCCGCCGTCCGCAAATAATTTTACGGTCTCTTCCCCGTTTTCGCCATACCACGCGAGCCGCCGTTCCAGAAAATCCCGGATTTCACCGGAAAGCCGCGCCTCATACGCCGCAAGATCCTCCTGGCCCGTGAGGTTCCCGCTCCGCATGAGGCGGGGGAGGGCGGCGGCCTTCACCGTAAAGAAAAAATTCCCCGCGATTTCCCACGAAAAATTCGCGGCGGTTCCGGCAAAGTCCCGGTACGTCCCGGCCGAGGGCAGTTCCCCCGAAAACCGGAAGGCGCTCTCCACGGGGTTAACGGCAAAGACGCTGATCGCCACATTGGCGGGGATCAATTTGTACCACACCCAGCGGAATTCGCCCTCCGTAATGGGCCGTTCGTCCACGCCGTGCGTTTTGGAGCGCATGATGCCCACCGAGCCGGGCGGCACCTTGAACTGCGCCCAGCCCAGCAGAAAGCCCGCCGCGCCGGCGCCCAGCAGAATGATGACAAAAATGAAGAATCCCGTAACTTTTCTCATATTACCCTAACCGCTCCAAACCGGGGAGGTTTCAAAAACAAGTATACCCGGTTATTATAACAGGATGAATGATGAACCTCAACGGGCTTTGCCGGTAGATCAGCCCGCGCCGCCGGAGCGGGCAGCGCCCGGCGCGGACGCGCGGCCGGCGGCAGAGGGACAGCCCCCGTCTGCGCCCGCGCACAGACGGGGCCGGAGTTTTTTGATGCTGTTCCTTTTTCGGCGGGGAACGATGTTTTTTCTGCTGATGGAATGTCTGACGGTTTTTCTGTATGCGGTGGGGATTCTTCGCCAGTTTACCGCCTCCACCCAGTTCATGCTGCTCCGCATGGGCGCCTTCTTCGGCCTTGCGCTGGGGATAACGGGCGTCATGGGCATCGGGATGGACCTGATTATTCTGGTGCGGGACCGGCATCTTCATTCTCGGTCCAAACTTGTCTTTGTCGCGCTGGCCTGTTTTACGGGCTTTGCGGCGGCGGCGTCCGCCGTTCTTATTCTGGCTTTTACCGGGGGAAATCTGTCTTGAAACGGCTCTCTGCCCTGCGGGGCGCGTTCCGCTGCCGCAACGACCGGGACGATATTATTGCCCAGACCGCCGCCCTGTACGACGCGCTTCTGGAACGGAACGGCCTGGTTGAGGGAGACATCGTTTCCCTCCAGTTTTCCGTTACGGCGGACCTTGACGCGATAAATCCCTGCGCCGCGCTCCGCCGTTCCGGGCGGGGCGGGGAACTGGCCCTGTTTGCCCAGACGGAGCCGGTATTCCGGGAAAGCCTTGACCGGGTGGTACGCGCGCTCCTTTTATGTTACCGGGAGGAGGGTTCCGGTCCGGTTCATGTCTACCAAAACGGCGCGGAGGTCCTGCGTCCGGACCGCGCTCATCATCCTGCTTTGCCGGATGGTTAGCTTGACAAAAATCATTGCCGCGGGTAAGATAAAAAGGTCATTTCATGAAGAAATGGTCCGTTTGGGGACTGCCCCCGGCTGCCGCGGCGCGGCCGGCGTTTTTGCGCGGTTCCGCCGTTTTTCCACATAGTCCCATGAAGGGACGCCGGGCTTCAGGTTGAACGCCCAAACCGGGAACGAACTCCTGCACTATCATTTTTCTCTGTTGAGGAGTGTTGTTATGAAACGTATCCTTTTTGCGGCGGCGCTGACCGCCCTGGCCCTGGGTCTCCCGGCCCATGAATTTTTCGTGATTCCTGAAGAAACACGGGAGTACCGGGCGGGAGACACGGTGCGGATTCAGGCCCTTTCCACCCACTATTTTTTTGTGGGCGAGGAACTTGAACCCGCGGAAGTCAACGAAGTGTATGTGGTAAAGAACGGCCAGCGGGGCGCGGCCCTTCCCCTGACGCGGAACGCGGACCGTGTTTGGTACGAGACCACGTATACCCTTGCCGATAATACCCCCGTCATCGCGGTGGGTAACCGGCGCGGCGGCTTCTATTGCCTCTTTACCGACGGCGGTTACGCCGACGGTACGCGGGCGGAAGCCCAGGCGGCAAATCCCGGACGGACCATTGCCACGGCGCGGTATTTTGCCAAGTTTTCAAAGTTTTACGTCAACCCCGCCGCGAATGACACCTCGTTCAGTACGCCCCTGGGGCACGACCTTGAGATTGTTCCGCTGGACAATCCCGCCCGGATCCGGCGCGGGGGACGGGCGCGGTTTCAGGTACTGTACCAGGGCCGGCCTCTTCCCAACGCGGAAGTCCAGGCGACCTGGGATTATTACAATTACCGGACCGCAAACGCCTACGCCCAGACTGAACGGACCAATGCCCAGGGCGAAGTTACGTTCCGTATCACCAACAGCGGTCTCCAGTTGATCCGTGTGAGCGATACCCGCCCCTCGGCGCGGGCCGGCACGGATGAGGAAAACCTCGCCGCCATTGTGGTGTTTGCCGTCAAATGATGCGCCGTACCGGGAAAAACCGCGCCTTTCGCCGGTTTTTCCCGGGCCGGTCCCCCCGCTCCGGAGACAACCGTCAACCGGCCGGGGGAACCGGCCCGGTCAACAGCGTATACGCCCTGGTCCTGTTGGCCGCCGTGTTTTTCCCGGCGGCCGCCTATGGACACGGGGTTGAAACCACGGATATGAGCGGGGAAACAGGGAGCGCCGTCAGGGCCGCCCTGTTCCTTTACAGTACCGGCGAACCCATGATGTACGCGAAAGTAAAACT